>NZ_JBXWMG010000014.1:0-103800 GCF_059609705.1 Ruegeria sp. YTSC192 | reverse complement strand
TCGCCGACTTTGGTCTGGTTGCAGACCTGTTCCAGGCCGTGCCCGAACTGACTGAAAAACTCGGCTGATATCGGATAAACCGGTTTCTTGGAAAACTGATGGAAGGCCCGCCCCCTCGGCGGGCCTTTTCAATTCAAATCCCGGATCGAACGGAAAAGGGATTCCGCGATCCGACGATGTGTCGCCGGGCCGATCATATGCTCGGCCATGGGCTGTTGCAGGGTGCCGAACAGCATATCCTCCAACTCATCCGATTCGCCGGAGATCCGGACCGACATCGAGACGACATCCGCACTGTAGGATTGTAGCGTTTCAATCATCTCGGCATCAACAAAGACCGGCTCACAGCCCAGCGGCCCGGCAACTTCATGGGCGATTTCGCCATCGAATTGCAGGTTCAGAAGAACGACCGGAGGCCGGATCGCCTTTAGAAAAGCGCCGAGCGTCTCGACCCACTTTATGCGCAGTTCGTGGGCGACGATTTCAAATCGCGCATCCGAAAAGGAATGCAGCAGCCCCAGCAGATGACGAACGAAATGCACGTCCGTAAAATCCACCTCAGGGTAGAGCGACAGCAGGTCCGGCGTCGGCGTTAGAAAGCGGTCATTGCGGCGCGGATGCACTTTGTAAAAGCGATTCGATTGCCCCAACGCCCCCGGTAATTGCAGCACGCAAAGATCCGCGTCATTCGCCAGCTGGACCAACGTGGCATCGCCACATAGCGCCTCAACCCCACTTAGAAGACTGCCAAAGTTGACGCATTTGCGATCCAGCATACCTTCGAGAATCGCGGCAAATGGGCGATCAACGAAACGACCAAAGGTTTCGTCACCTCCGATACAGGCCAGATAAGAGCCGCCCAACGCGCGCGACGGCCCTCGGAACCGCAGTTTTGACACCCCATACTGACAGATGCTGTCTTCAGGCACAGCTGCGCCCGTTTGATGATAGCTCATATCACTCACCCAATTTTTCACCCGGTTGCCATCTTGCCGTCCCAAGTCTTGAGAAATTGCTAATGCGCGGATTTGAGGCAAATTTGACCGCTCCCGAAGCCGTCGATGCCCCTTGCCGCCCGCCCCAAACTGCCGGTAATGTCGCGGCAAGCTGAAAGCAGAGGCACCAGAGCATGGAAATCAAATCGGTCGGAGTGATTGGCGCAGGCCAGATGGGCAACGGGATCGCGCATGTTCTGGCATTGGCGGGCTATGACGTTCTGGTCAATGACGTCAACAAGGACGCCCTGGACAATGCCCTCACAACGATCGAAGGCAATCTGGCCAGGCAGGCCTCACGCGGGAAGATCTCGGACGAGGCCGTGCAGGCAGCTTTGGGGCGGATCAACACCACGCTGGAATTGCCGCGCCTGGGTCAGACCGATCTGGTGATCGAGGCCGCGACCGAGCGCGAGGCGATCAAGCAGGCAATCTTTGAGGATTTGCAGCCGCATTTGCTGCCGCATACGATCCTGACCTCGAATACATCCTCGATCTCGATCACGCGTTTGGCCAGCCGGACCGACCGGCCGGAACGGTTCATGGGGTTCCACTTCATGAACCCGGTGCCTGTCATGCAACTGGTCGAACTGATCCGAGGGATTGCCACTGACGAAGAGACCTTCAATGCCTGTAAGGCCGTTGTTGACAAGCTGGGCAAAACCTCCGCCAGCGCTGAGGACTTCCCCGCCTTTATCGTGAATCGCATCCTGATGCCGATGATCAATGAGGCGGTCTATACGCTTTATGAAGGTGTTGGGAATGTTCAGTCCATTGATCAGTCAATGAAACTGGGGGCCAACCATCCGATGGGGCCCTTGGAACTGGCCGACTTCATTGGGCTCGACACTTGTCTGGCGATCATGAACGTGCTGCATGATGGGTTGGCGGATACCAAGTATCGTCCCTGCCCGTTGCTGACGAAATATGTGGAGGCTGGTTGGCTAGGGCGCAAGACCCAGCGCGGGTTCTACGACTATCGCGGCGACGTTCCGGTTCCAACGCGCTAAGAGGGGGCCAGCCCCCTCGCCCGGATTTCATCCGGTCTCACCCCCGGGATATTTATGGCCAGATGAAGAGGCGGATCAGCCCTTTGCTGTGCTGTCCAATGACATCGTGTGGTTTCGCAGCCACGCCATGAAACCACGCGGATCACGTTCGAGCAGCTGCATGTCTTCGTCCGAGATCGGCTCTCCGATCACCGGGGATTGGGGCTTGTTGCAAGAGCGGACGATCTCGTGCAGCAACAGGCCCTGCCGCAGGATCGGCGAGATTTTGTTGGCGATCTGGTAGGCGCGCGAGTTGCGACCGGGAAAGTAGATCGGCACCACGGTCGCGCCCGAACGGCGGATCATCTTGGCGGTGAAGACGTTCCATTCACGCTCAATCGCCGGTCCGAACCAGTCATCCGAGGACATCACCACACCCGAGGGGAACAGGGCAACCACGCCGCCTTCTTTCAGGTGGTCCATCGCCTTGGTCCGCATTTCCAGCATTTTGGCTTGCGCTTCGGGGTCGTGCGGGAAGGGCACTGGGATCATGAAAGAGGTCGCGGCTTCGTCCAGACCCGTCAGAACCGAACGGGTCAGGATACGGTAGTCGCTGCGGACACGTCCGATCAGCTCGGCGAAAATCATGCCATCCACCATGCCATGCGGGTGGTTGGCAACAACGATAACTGGGCCGGTTTTGGGGATACGCGCGATCTGGTCCTCGGGCGTGGTGAGGGTGATACCCATGGTCTTGAGCGCACCACTCCAGAACCGCTGGCCGCGATACTGCTCGTTTTTCTTTTCGAATTTGTTGACCATACGCAGAATGGTCAGCTTGCCGGTACACCATTCGATGGCGCGGATTGCCGTCGAGGTCCAGACATCGTCGAACGAATTGGCATAGGTCAGGGTTCTACGGTCGTAGACCTCGCCCTGATCATCTGTCCCGTCGACAACGGGGCCTGTCTTGGTGTCGTGCGTTGTTTCCGCCAATTCCTGGTCTTCCCGTTCTTCCTGTCCCGGCGGGGTGGCTTTTAGAACCCCTCGCCGAACTTGTCGTTCACAAGCGTTTCCAAGGCTTCTGCCAATGCCTCAGCATCCGGCCCGGAAGTCTCGACGTCAATAGTGGTTCCGCGCGAGGCTGCCAACATCAAAAGGCCCATGATGCTGTCACCCGATGCAGAAAGTCCGTCTTTGGAGACTTCGGCGCTGGCATCGAAACCTTCCACCACCTCAACCAGTTTGGCCGAGGCGCGGGCGTGCAGGCCCTTTTCGTTGATGATTTTCAAGCTTCGATTGGTCATTTCAATACGTCCGGTCTTAGTCCAATGTCACATTTTGCGCATTGATGTACTTGCGTCCAGCCTCCATCGCGTGACGCACGGCCTCGGCCACCGGTAAGTGGCGGCTTTTGGCCAGTTTGATCAGCATGGGAAGGTTCGCGCCGTACAAAATACGCCGATCCTGCGGTGCGCAGGCCCGGAGGCTGAGGTTCGACGGGCTGCCACCAAACAAGTCCGTGACGATCACCACTCCGTCACCCAGATCAACGTCGTTTGCGGCACGGCAGATTTCGGCCTGCTTTTCAGCGCGGTCATGATCGGGTTCGATCGTAATCGCGACGATGCCGGGCTGAGGCCCGACAACATGCTGCATGGCGGCCAGATACTCTTTGGCCAACCCACCATGCGCTACGATCACTATCCCGATCAATCCGGCCTCACATTCAATGCGCGTCGTTCCATTTCGCGGTGCCTAATTGCCACCTGCTGGCCCCTGTCTGCAAGGGCTTTTGCAACAGCCTCGGCCAAAGCAACGGATCTGTGTTGCCCGCCGGTACACCCGAAAGCAACCGACAGGTGCGCTTTACCCTCGGCGCGAAAGGCAGGCAGCAGAAGGTCCAGCATGCCGACAACCCGATCAAAAAACGGTCCGTAGTTCTTATCGGACTGGACATAGCGCGCCACGTCAGCGTTTCGACCATCAGCAGCACGCAATTCGGGCCGCCAGTAGGGATTGGCCAGAAAACGGCAATCGAACACCATGTCGAGGCCGCGCGGCAAACCGCGCTTATATGAGAAAGACTCGATCGAAACCGCAAGATGGCGACCACCTTTAGGAGCGAACCAGTGTTCGACCTCTTCGCGCAGTTGGTGAACATTCAGGGCGCTGGTGTCGATCAGGGTATCGGCAATTTCGCGGATCGGGGCGAGCAGCTCTTTTTCCTGGCGCACGCCGGTTTCTGGGCCTGCGTCCTTTGCCACTGGGTGGCGCCTGCGGGTTTCTGAAAAGCGGCGAACAAGAACCTCATCGCTGCAATCCAGATAGAGAACGGTCAGGTCAACATGCGCCATGCGGCCCAGCTTGGCAGCAAGTTCGATGAAGCCGATGGTCGAGAAATCCCGGTTGCGCGCATCGATCCCCAACGCCATGGGCCGATCATCCCCAGCCCCTTCCAGCAGGCGCGTTAGCAGGCCCATGGGCAGATTATCTATCGCCTCGAACCCCAGATCCTCTAGCACGTGGATGGCAGTCGATCGACCTGCCCCGGACGGCCCGGTCACCAGAACGATCCGCCGTTGCGTTGTCATGAGCTGGTCCATTCCGGGTCTACGCGCCCCATTCTAAGCAGTTGTATCAGTGCTTCGGCCACACTGGGTACACCTGCACCAAACAGCAAGGGGATACTTTGCCCCAACAGCTGCAATGTGGCAGGCTCTGGCAGGCGGGCAGGCTGCGTCTGATCCATGTCGATCACATAATTCAAAGCCACGGGGCCGCAAGGGGCAGCGCGCAACAGTCCGATGCCGCGTGCCTCGATCAAGCCCGCAATCTGTGGCGGTGCTTCGGCGATCACCGCGCCCTCGCCCCGGCGCAGATTGATACGGTCGTCGGCAACCAGATCGGCCCCGAGAGCCATCATGCGAAGGGCGAGTGAGGATTTTCCCGACCCTGAGGCCCCAACAATCAGAAGCCCCCGCCCCTGAACCGCGACACAGGTCGCGTGAACGCAAGCGCTGTCTTTGTCCGCGATGTCTGAAAGCGCCTGACTGCACATGTACTAGACAGGAAGCCCCACGACGAAACGCGCGCCCAGCGGGTCCGAGGTGATATCGGCTTCGGTGGGTCGAATATTCTCGGCCCAGATCACACCCCCGTGCGCCTCGACGATCTGTTTCGAGATCGCCAGCCCGAGGCCCGAGTTGTTTCCAAAATGCTCCTCGGGGCGTTCAGAATAGAAGCGTTTGAACACTTTGGTCAGCGCCTGTTCCGGGATGCCGGGACCTGTGTCTTCTACAACGACAAGCACGCGTTGGTCGCGCTGGCGCACCCAGACGCGGATCGCATCGCCATCTTCGCAGAACGAAATCGCATTGGTGATCAGATTGACGAAAACCTGTGCCAGGCGCGCCTCGAGCCCATTGATCACGATCGGGTCCGAAGGCAGGTCGGTGGCATAGTCAATGCCCTTGGACTTGGCGTCCTCGCCCAGGAACTGGCCCAGATTGCCCAGCAGGTTCAACAGATCAAAGGGCTGTTCGGCCTCTTTCACAAGTTCAGCGTCCAGCCGCGAAGCGTTCGAGATATCGCTGACCAGGCGGTCCAGACGCCGCACATCATGTTCGATGACGCCCATGAGTTTTTCGCGCTGATCGTCGCGCTTGACCATTCGCAGCGTTCCCACAGCGGATTGGAGGCTGGCCAGCGGGTTCTTGATCTCATGCGCCACATCCGCCGCGAACTGCTCATTCGCGTCAATCCGATTGTAAAGCGCCGTGACCATGCCGCGCAGCGCCAGGCTGAGGCGACCGATCTCATCGGGGCGCGCGCTTAGGTCCGGGATGCGGATACGGCCGGGGTTCACACCTGTGCCCCGGTCCTTGCCCATCTCGGCAGCCGCGGCCAGATCGGCCAGCGGGTTTGCAATGGTCGATGCCAGAACAAGGCTGAGACCGACCGAGACAAGCAGAGCGACAACAAACATCTGCAGGATCCGCTCCTGCTCGCGCCGGGCCAGTGCGTCAATCTCACCCGCCGGACCGGTTATGGCGACGGCTCCGACCGATGCGTCGTTGAACACGATGGGAGAGGCGGCGACGATCACCGTCTCGTCCATCTCATCCAGGACCGCCTGCACCTGGTTTCGGCCAGCAAGCGTATCCGGGATGATGGATTGGACCCGTTGCGCCAGCGTCGGCGCCTCATCTGCCGAAGACCAGTTGAATACTTTGGACACCCCGTTCCAGACCGCATTCAAGGCGTCGCTGATTACGGTACTTCCGGTTTGGATGTCAGCCTCTGACTGCAGGATGGCCGGCAAATCCCCGACAGAAGATGCACCCCGTGTCCAGCCGATCAACGTACCACTGGCATCATAGACGAAGACCTCACCACCTGCAGGCAGACTGAGCCCGGCCAGCGTATCACCCACATCCAGCACACGCGGGTTCTGCACGCCCGCAGCCGCGTTCTGACGGATCTGAGCCTCGAATACGTTGCTGACCAGCTGCGCATCACCCATCAGGTTGCGCGCAGTCTGCTGAACCTGTTCCTTCCGGGAATCGTCCAGATACAGAAGACCGGTCACCAGAATGACCAAGGCGATCAAATTGAAGGTGACGATCTTGCGCGCCAAAGGCGAGCCGCGCAGAGAAAACAGGTTCCTCCGCGACCGCTTCTCTCGCAGTTCGGCAGACTCGGGGTCTTGCGGGATAACCCAGTCATCCCCGATGACGACATCACCGTCGTGCAGCTCGTCAGATTGGTCAGTGTCACGCACGGGACCACAATACCTTTAAACGGGGCGCGTGCCTATTCTTCGTTGTAGCGGTAGCCGATACCATAGAGGGTCTCGATGGCCGAGAACTCAGAATCAGCAGCCCGCATTTTCTTGCGCAGACGTTTGATATGACTGTCGATGGTGCGGTCGTCGACATAGACCTGATCGTCATAGGCAACATCCATCAGCTGGTCGCGGCTTTTGACGAAACCGGGGCGTTGCGCCAGCGCCTGTAGCAACAGGAACTCGGTCACAGTCAAAGAGACATCATTGCCCTTCCACGTCACCGCGTGGCGCAGCGGGTCCATCCGCAGCTCACCGCGTTCCATGACCTTCGCATCACCGGTGCTGACCGTAGCACTATCGCCGTCGGTTGCTTCCTGGCGCCGCAGCAGGGCGCGAATACGTTCGACCAGAAGGCGCTGCGAAAAGGGCTTTTTCACATAGTCATCCGCGCCCATGCGCAGACCAAGAACTTCGTCAATCTCGTCATCTTTGGAGGTCAGGAAGATCACCGGCATCTGGGTTTTCTGGCGCAGCCGCTGCAGCAGGTCCATCCCATCCATGCGCGGCATCTTGATATCCAGAACAGCCATATCCGGCAGCTTTTTATTGAAAGCATCCAGCGCAGCCTGACCGTCATTATACGTTTCAACCTCGAAACCCTCGGCTTCGAGCGTCATGGATACCGACGTCAGAATGTTTCTATCGTCATCCACCAGTGCAATCTTTGACATTGGGCTCACCCCTATTCCTGCTCACTTACGCAATAATACGCTTTTTTGTAGGATATTGTTGGCGGTTTTAAGGCGCCGAATCAATCCGTAACCCCGAATCAAGCCATTCTTGCGGCAGTTCTGCGACAAAATTGCCTTGCTGACCGCAAAAAGCTGCCCGGTTTTCCGACAGGAAATTCTTGATGGCGCTAAACCTGAACTTGGTTGCGCTAACTGCGGCAAAGCCTCCTGTTCATGCCCCAAACGACCATGATAAGAGGACGCCTGTCCGCCGGAGTCGTCCGGCATGATTGCCCCAAGAGCGCACCGGGCCGAACCGCCTCCCGCGCCGCCACAGGAGAAGACACACATGACATCTGGACGGGTTAACCCGCAATTCCGCCTCGAAGATCAGGGCATCGAGGGTCTGGGCAATGTCTATTACAACTTCATGGAACCGGCGCTGATCGAAGAGGCGCTGAAGCGCGGCGAAGGTACCCTTGGCAATGGCGGCGCCTTTCTGGTTACCACCGGCAAGTTCACCGGCCGTTCGCCCAAGGACAAACACGTCGTCAAAACCGACAGCGTCGCCGACAGCATCTGGTGGGAAAACAACGCCGCCATGAGCCCCGAAGGCTTTGACGCACTGTACGAAGACATGCTGGCCCATATGAAAGGCCGCGACTATTTCGTGCAGGACCTCGTCGGTGGGGCCGATCCGACCTATTCGATCAACGTGCGTATGGTCACCGAGTTGGCCTGGCACAACCTGTTCATCCGCCACCTGCTGCGCCGCCCGGATCGCGAAGATCTGGATGATTTCACGGCTGATTTCACCATCATCAACTGCCCCAGCTTCAAGGCGGACCCTGCCAAGCACAATTGCCGCAGCGAGACCGTGATTGCCCTGAACTTCGACCGCAAAATGATCCTGATCGGCGGCACCGAATACGCAGGCGAGAACAAGAAATCCGTCTTTACCCTGCTGAACTACATGCTGCCGGAAAAAGGCGTGATGCCGATGCACTGCTCGGCCAACCACGCGGTTGGCAACCCGGTCGACACCGCCGTCTTCTTCGGCCTGTCGGGCACCGGCAAGACCACCCTGTCCGCCGATCCGGCGCGCGTGCTGATCGGTGACGATGAACATGGCTGGTCGGATCGCGGTACCTTCAATTTTGAGGGCGGCTGCTATGCCAAGACCATCAACCTGAACGCTGAGGCCGAACCCGAGATCTACGCGACGACCTCGAAATTCGGCACCGTGATCGAGAACATGGTCTTCGACCCCGAAACCAAGGAACTGGATTTCGACGATGACTCGCTGACCGCCAACATGCGCTGCGCCTACCCGCTCGAGTATATCTCGAACGCGTCCAGCAGCGCTCTGGGCGGTCACCCCAAGAACATCATCATGCTGACCTGTGACGCTTTTGGCGTGCTGCCTCCGATCGCGCGACTGACACCGGCGCAGGCCATGTATCACTTCCTGTCGGGCTTCACCTCAAAAGTGGCGGGCACCGAGCGGGGCGTGACCGAGCCGCAGCCGACCTTCTCGACCTGCTTTGGCGCACCTTTCATGCCGCGTCGCCCCGAGGCCTATGGCAACCTGCTGCGTGACAAGATCGCCCAGCATGGTGCCACCTGCTGGCTGGTCAACACCGGTTGGACCGGTGGTGCATACGGGATCGGCAGCCGGATGCCCATCCGGGCAACCCGCGCCCTGCTGACCGCTGCGCTGGACGGATCGCTGGCCGATGCCGAATACCGCAAGGATGCCAACTTTGGCTTCGACGTTCCAGTCTCGGTTCCTGGCGTCGCCGAGGTTCTGCTGGACCCGCGACGCACCTGGGATGATCAGGCGGCCTTTGACAAACAGGCCGAGAAGCTGGTGCAGATGTTTGCAGAGAACTTTGAACAGTATATTCCGTTCATCGACGACGACATCAAGGCTGTTGCCATAGGCTGAACTGGAACAAGGGTGCTACGGCACCCTTTTCTGCACCTGCAGATACAACTCGATCACCTTGTAGTGAGATCGCAGAAACAGCAAAACAAATGCGTTGTTCCGAATATTACGATAAGCTACAGTCGATATATTAAATTGGCCCGGCGCTTTTGCACCGGGCCGAACCTTGAAATAACCTTTGGGCAGCTCATGCGCGGACACTCACACCGGCGAATTGGGCAACCTAATCACGAAGCAAGTCTATGTAGATGGGGTAAAGTGTCAATATGAAACCAACTGAACACTCCGGTGTTTGGGAAAATTTTTTCAGGTTTCGACAATCGTCGGGTTGGCACGGAAATGACAGGTAAGATATGACCACCGAAATCTCGCAACTCACCGAACTTCGCAAGCTTATGCAAAGCATGGAACGCACCCTTGGCCTTGAACAGCTTTCTCCGGTCGAGCGCGATATCTATTGCGCAGCCGAAGAACTTTCGAAGGCCGATCAGGAAGTCCGGACATTCGGCCTGATCGAACACACTCTGGTCCAGAGCGTTTCGCGGCCCACCTTTTTCCGCGCGCTGAAGTCGCTGGTCGCAAAGGGCTATCTGTCGCAAAGCGGCACAGCTAATCGCGGACGGTATATCGTACATGCACCACGGTGACGCCGCGCCCCGGTTGATCAACGGCTGATCAACGTGCGCAAGTGGGCCTCGGAAACTTTTTTTGCCTCTTTGGCCTATGTAATCGCATCCTTCCTCACCTTTGAGGTCCTGATGCCTTTGCAGAACTTGTTTTTTCCCGAATATCCAAGTCGGGCAAGTCTGCTGTTTCTGCCACACGGCGTGCGCGTTCTATCCGCGTGGCTATTGGGCTGGAGGGCGATTTTTGCCCTTCTTCCCGGCGTTTTCATCGTTTTCGCAGCACTCGGCGGCAGCGACGTCTTCCTGCCCAGCCGTCTTATGGCGATGGCAATCGCCGTAATAACGGTTCCTGCGGTCTTCTATCTCTGCAAATGGCTCGGCTGGGATTTGTTCCCACGCGCCGACCGCAAGCCCTGCTGGATCTGCATCATGGGCGTCGGCGTTGTGACCTCGTTCCTGGTCTCGGGTTTGACGAACCTTGCCTTCGGCAGCGCAACGGCGGAATACATCGCCTTTCTGATCGGAGATGTCTCGGGCCTGTTCTTCCTTATGCTCGGCCTCTATTTCGCGTTTCGCTTTGCGGACAAGCGGACGTGATCCGCTAACCGAACAGACCACGACGAACAAGGTTCAGCCCGGCAACCAGCAGCACCACAAGGGTGATCTTGCGAAACAGGGCCTGATCAATGCGGTCCTGCAACCGCATCCCCAGCCACAACCCTGCAAGGGCTGGCACGACCAAAACGGCCGAGAACGGTGCCGTATCGCGGTTCAATATCCCTGAGCCGATATGTGCCACGGTCAAAGCAACAGCACCCAAACCATAGATCACGCCCTGCACTCTCAACTGCTCTTGCTTTGGGGTGTTCAGGGCCGTCAGATAGGCGACGGTCGGCGGGCCCCACACGCCCGACATCCCTCCGACAAATCCAGCAATTGCACCGAAAATCCCTTCGGCACGCGCTGATGCTTCCTTGAGGGAAAACGTGACCCCGAGGATCTGCAGCAATGCAAAACCTGTCACCGGAATGCCGATCAGCATCAGGAAGGTCGAGGCCGGAACCAGCGTCACCAGTTGCGCTCCGATCAGCAGAAAGATCAGACCGACGCTCAGAAAGACCCGGAACCGCCGGATCGAGGCAATCGCCGCCCGCCCCCCTTCCTGCAGCGCCTGAACGCCGTTGGTCACCACGGTCGAAAAGATCAGACCGGCAACAGCAAGCTCGGGCGACAGAAACATGCTCAGGCCGGACACAAGAACCATCGGCATCGCAAACCCGACCATGCCCTTGACCCATCCGGCAAGACACGCAATCGCGGCAGCCAGGGCAAGATCAGTCGGAGAGAGAGTGGAAAACAGCGTCATGCCGCCTAGATATCACGTCGTGCGCTCTCTGCACTGCAATAATGCCAAGGTAATATTTGAACTTTTTCGCAACGTAATATGTATTTTTGTTGCGCTGCACGTGCAGCATGATATGACCAGACAACGCAAAAAGAGGACGTGATTCATGGCCCATGACGGACAGGATATGACCCAGATGACGACAGCTGCGATTTTGCCGAACCTTCTGGCCCTGACAAAGGCCGCCGTACCAGCGGTCGAAACCGTATTTGAGCGCGCGCGCGATTCGGTGCGGTCCATGGTCGAGGCTGACGGCCGCATCTCGGGCGCGTTAATCGAGGCGAACCAGACAGCGGCCCACGGGCTGGCATGGCTGGCGACCTATCATCAATCCCTTACTCAGATGCAACGCTGGGCCGAAGCGCTTGAGGCGGACGGCAAGTTTGGCGAGATTGAGCAGCTGCTGCACCAGATTGCCTTTGGTGAGTATCTGCATCAGGTCGCTGGTGGTATCCCGATGAACCAGGGTGAAGTTGTGCGCCTGCAGGATCTGGGGCTGGGCTGGGACGCTCTGTCCGGGTTCCAGACCACTGAGATTCAGACGCTGATGGCGCAGGCCAATACGCAAGCCGCACGGTCGCGCCTTGTCGCCCTTATGGAAGATCAGGCCGGTGCCACCATGTTCGGCGCGTCGGGTCTGGACGAAGAACTTGAGATGATCCGCGACCAGTTCCGCCGTTATGCCATCGAAAAGGTCGAACCGCACGCCCATGACTGGCACCTCAAGGATGAGCTGATTCCGATCGAGGTCATCGAAGAACTGGCCGAGATGGGCGTTTTTGGCCTGACCATCCCCGAAGAATTCGGCGGCTTTGGCCTGTCCAAGGCCTCGATGTGCGTGGTGTCCGAGGAGCTTTCGCGTGGCTATATCGGCGTTGGCTCACTAGGCACGCGCTCCGAGATTGCGGCCGAGCTGATCATCGCAGGCGGCACGGATGAGCAAAAAGCAAACTGGCTGCCGAAACTGGCCAGCGCCGAGATCCTGCCGACGGCTGTGTTCACCGAACCCAATACCGGCTCGGATCTGGGCAGCCTGCGCACCCGTGCGGTCAAAAACGCCGATGGCGACTATGAGATCACCGGCAACAAAACGTGGATCACTCACGCGGCCCGTACTCATGTTATGACCCTGCTGGCGCGCACCAATCCTGACAGCACCGACCACCGGGGCCTGTCGATGTTTCTGGCCGAAAAGACACCCGGCACGGATGAGGCCCCCTTCCCTACGCCCGGCATGACCGGTGGTGAGATCGAGGTGCTGGGCTATCGCGGCATGAAAGAATACGAACTGGGCTTTGACGGCTTCCACGTGAAGGGTGAGAACCTTCTGGGCGGCGAAGAAGGCAAAGGCTTCAAGCAGTTGATGGAGACTTTTGAGTCCGCCCGCATCCAGACCGCCGCCCGCGCCATTGGCGTGGCGCAAAGTGCGCTGGATATCGCGATGCAATATGCGCAGGACCGCAAGCAGTTTGGCAAGTCGCTGATCAACTTCCCGCGCGTCTCCGGCAAGCTGGCGATGATGGCGGTTGAGATCATGATCGCGCGTCAGCTGACCTATTTCTCGGCCTGGGAAAAGGATCACGGCCAGCGCTGCGATCTTGAGGCCGGCATGGCCAAGCTGCTGGGGGCCCGTGTGGCCTGGGCCGCAGCCGACAATGGTTTGCAGATCCACGGCGGCAACGGCTTTGCGCTGGAATACAAGATCAGCCGCGTTCTGTGCGACGCGCGCATCCTGAACATTTTCGAAGGGGCTGCCGAAATTCAGGCACAGGTCATCGCACGGCGTCTGCTGGGCTGACCGAAATTCGGCAACTTCATTTCCCCAACTGAACCCGGCGCCCGCGCCGGGTTTTTTTCTTGAACTGCTCATTTTGGGCGCGGCGCACACCGCGCATCCAAGAAGGCGTACAGAACCAATTCTGAACACTCGTCACTGCAACTTCCCCCTTCCCGATCCCGCGCAGATCACTTACACGACCTCTCGAAACCCGGACGGAGAGACGAACGTGATACGCCTGACCGCGCTGCTGGCTGCCTTGGTGATGCTGACCCTTGGGGCCTGCGCTCCGTCTTCGTCCGTCACAAAGGGGGATGTCGATGGACTGGCGCTTGAGATCCGCAACCTTGGCCCCAATGTCGACCCGACCGAAGCCCGCCGCGCCGCAGAAATCTCGTATAGCTATTCGCAGCAGTTGAAGCGCGACTGGAACATGACGGATTCGCCGATTGTTCACAACGCCAAGGTCATCAACGGCTTTCGCGAATATGGCCTGTGCAATGACTGGGCGCAGGCCATGACCCGGCGCTTGCAACAGGAAAACTTTCGAACGCTTGACGTGCATTGGGCCACCTCCCCTCCGACCACGTTCCGCATCATCCACCATTCGGCTGCGATCAGCGCGCAGGGGGATAGCCTGGAGGACGGTGTGATCCTTGATCCCTGGCGGCAGAGCGGCGACCTGTTCTGGGGCGAGATCGCAGAAGACGACCGCTACAACTGGCGGCCCCGGCTGGAGGTGCGCGAAGAGCTGATCTCGGCCAGCGCGGGCAGCTGAGATTCCGATTCAACTGCACCCGAAGACACGCTAGATTGCACCCATGCTACGCCTGACCCTCGTTCTGCCCTTGATGGCGCTGTTTCAATGCGACCGCGACGAAACCGTGGCGGCCCATGGCGCGTCTGATCGATCCTGGGTGCTGCAAGAGATTGACGGGCAGCCCTTTGAGGCCAGCGCCCTTCTGCAATTCCCGCAAGAGGGCAAGATCGCGGGCAATGCCCCCTGCAACAGCTACAATGGCACGCTGAACGCGCCCTACCCGTGGTTTGAAGTCACAAACCTTGCCGCTACCCGCGCCGCCTGTGCCGGGCTAGAGGCCGAGGGCATGTATTTCGCTGCCCTTTTGGCAATGACCCAATCCGAGGTTTCGGGCGATGTTCTGATCCTGCGCAATGAGGACGGGCACGAGATGGTGTTCAAGGCTGCCGAGTAAGCCTCTCGACGAACCGCGCTCGTGCCTCGGGCAGTGGATGATGGCCCAGCGCCGGCGCAACGCGGTGTTCCATGAAATACCCCGTCGTGTTCAGCCCCTGAACGATCTCGGCATCCGAGGCCGTCCCTTCGCCTCGCAGACAGGGCGGTAGGGGCAATAGACGATCGGCCCACTCTCCGGCGCCCGCAACACTGACGGCCCGACCCGTTTTGGGCGAGACATAGACCAGCCCATCGGTCGCGCCGGTCACAGCACAGGAGGACAGGTCGAGGCCAAAGCCCAGCTCTTCAAGCAGCGCAAGTTCCCAGCGCAGATAGGCCAGTGGCCAGATTTCGTCCTGCCCCAGCAGGTCCATCAACTGCTCGGTCTGGGTGTAGATGGCAGGATGCGGCTCGCGCTCGGGCAGGCAGAATGACAACAGAGACACCACCGCGTTCAGCCCCGCCAGCGCCAGCCGCCCCGAGAACGCCGCTGCCGCGCGCGAGCGTAGGGGTTCAACCTGAAAAGTGCCGATATGTTCCTCAAGCCGCGCGCGCCACAGTACGTCCAGCTGCGCGCCGGGCTGCAGGATCGGCGCAATCTTCCGGCTGGTTCCACCGCGCACCACGCCCGCGTGACGGCCATGGGCCTCGGTGAAGACCTCAATGATCGCAGCCGTCTCACCGTGGCGGCGCGTGGTCAGTAAGATGCCGTGATCGCGCCAGTCCAAGGCAAGCTCCGGTCGGGGTTGGAAATCGCTCGCCTCACAAGAGCGCAACTGTGCGGCGGGCGCAAGCGGGATGAGGGACTCGACAAACCGGGCGCTTGGACCAAGATTATGATTGGGCGCGCGATGGGCAGGAGGACAATAATGCCAGCCAGAACTTGGGTTACGCTATTTGCAAGCTTGATCAGCTTTAGCCCCTTTGCCGCCTTTGCTCAGGCAGACTGGTCGCAGGTCAAACCGGTTCTGGATAAGCGCTGCGTGGTTTGCCACGGCTGCTACGACGCGCCCTGTCAGGTCAAGCTGACCTCGCCCGAGGGTCTGTTGCGCGGTGGCAGCAAGCTGGCGGTTTATCATTCGCAGCGCCTGGAAGATGCCCAGCCCACCCGTTTGGGGCAGGATGCCACAACGGTCGAGGGGTGGCGGGATTTAGGGTTCCATCCGGTTCTTCCACAGGCAAAAGGCGAGACCAGCCTGCTGGAACGCTATCTGGCACTGGGGGCCGAGAACCCACTGCCTCCCAACGCACCCCTTCCGGACTCGTTGGGGCTGACGCTTGACCGCCCCTTGGTCTGCCCAAACGATCAGGAGTTCGACGCCTTCCGCGAAAGTCATCCGATGGCGGGAATGCCCTATGGGACTGCTCCACTGACGACCTCGGAGCATGCGCTGTTGATGGACTGGGTGCAGAGCGGAGCGGCTTTGCCTGAGGCGACCACGCCATTGCCTGACGATATCCAAGAGCAGGTTACCGTGTGGGAGGCATTTCTGAACGCCCCCGACCCGCGCGCGCAATTGATGAACCGGTATCTGTTCGAACATCTGTTTCTGGCCCGCCTGCATTTTGAAGGCGATGACCCACGGCGGTTCTTTCAAATCGTCCGATCCAGAACGCCCAACGGAGAAGAGATCGACATCATCGCGACCCGCCGCCCGTTTGACGATCCCGGCGAAGGGCCGTTCTACTATCGTCTGCAACCGGTCAATGAAACCATCGTCCATAAAGAACATCTGGTCTATACGCTGAGCCCTGATCGCATGGCGCGGTTTCAGGCGCTGTTCCTGCGGCCAAACTGGGCGCTGTCCGACCTACCCTCCTATAGCAATGCCGAAGGCGGAGACCCGTTCTCGACCTTTGCGGCGATCCCTGCGCGCAGCCGCTATCAATTCCTGTTGGACGACGCGCTGTTCTTTGTCCGCAGCTTCATCCGCGGCCCCGTCTGCCACGGAGAGACTGCCGTTGACGTCATCGAGGACCGGTTCTGGGTCAGTTTCCTTGACCCCGACGCCGACCTCTCGATCAACGACCCAAGCTTTCTGGCCGAGGGCGCTGCGCTTCTTGAACTGCCCGTCGCGCAGGTGGATCGAAACTTGGCTGACCTGCACATGTTCTCGCACCAGAACCAGGCGCAATACCTTGAGTTCCGCGATGCCCGCTATCGCAACAGCCCCGCACATCAAACCGGATGGGGCTATGACGCGATATGGGATGGAGATGGATCCAACCCGAACGCCCTGATCACCGTGTTTCGGCACTTCGATAACGCATCGGCCCTGACCGGATTTCACGGCGACATCCCGGAAACCGCCTGGGTCATCGACTATCCAGTGTTTGAGCGGATCTACTACAATCTGGTCGCTGGATTTGACGTGTTCGGACGTGTCGAACACCAACTGGCGACCCGCATTTACATGGACGAATTGCGGATGGAGAGCGAGGACAACTTCCTGACCTTCATGCCGCGCAATCTGCGGCCTGGGATGCACCAAAGCTGGTATCGGGGCGCACTGGCCAGGTTGCACTCCTTCTGGCACACCCGCCGTATCGACGACACAATGCCCACCGGGATCACATTTGAAACGAACACGCCCAAGCAGGAGTTTCTTTTGCAGCTTCTGGCCCGCGGCGACGGGCTATGGCCGCTCTCCGATCCGATCAACCGATGCGATGGCGCGGAATGCGCGCGGGATGCCCTGACAGCTCTGGCCAATCAGACCGGGTCTTGGGTCAAGTTCCTGCCGGACCTTTCCTTGCTGGTAGTCGAAACAAGCGACGACAGGGCCGAGGTTTTCACGCTGATCCACGACAAGGCCCATACCAACATAGCCTTTCTGTTCGACGAATCCGCCCGGCGAGAACCCGATAAAGACGTTCTGACTATTTTGCCTGAGATGATTGGAAGCTATCCGAACTTTTTCTTCAAACTGACTCAGGCGCAATTGCCCGGCTTTGTGAAGGCCTTGAAATCGGTTGCCACGCAAGAGGACTGGATGCAGCTGGTCGCCAATTTCGGAGTGCGCCGGACCAGTGAAGAATTTTGGGCCATCAGCGATCAGCTTCACACCCTTTTCCTGAAGGACGAACCAATTCAGGCAGGCATTCTTGACCTCAACCGGTACAAGGACCCAAAGCCCGACGATGATCCGACTTGAAGGTTGCGGATTGATGAAAGGTCAATGAAGAACCGCGTGACTGGTCCGCTGGGCCAGGGATGACACGGTAATTTCAACCCGCCGGGCTTGCCCGAAAGGCATGACCGCCCTAGGCTTTAAACTATGCGGTCTTTTGCAGATATCCGTCCCGCCTACAGCCGGGCCGAGCGCATCAGTGACGGGGTTGTACATGTTCTGGGCTTGTTTTTGGCCCTTGTCGCGGTTCCTATTCTGATTGTCATGACGATGGTCTATCGCGCCGACCCGGACGCGGTCATGGGCGCGTCGATCTATGGTGTGACGCTGATCCTGATGCTCAGCTTTTCTGCGCTTTACAACATGGTCGTCAGCGACCGATGGTCCGAGGTTCTGCGCAGGCTGGATCACTCGGGCATCTATGTGAAGATCGCAGGCACCTACACGCCCTTCCTGCTGCTGTCCGGCGCGCAAGCCCCGGGGCTGATGATCGGCCTTTGGTCCTCGGCCACGCTGGGATCGGTGCTGAAGATGGTGGACCCGCACCGCTTCCGCTGGATCGGATTGGCCCTGTATCTGGGCATGGGCTGGGCCGCCGTCTGGAGCGGGCATGCCTTGCTGGCCGAGCTTCCACCCTCGGTTCTGACCCTGATGATCGCGGGAGGGGTGATCTACACCGCAGGCGTCATCTTCTACCTGTCCGACTGGATGCCCTATCACAACACGATCTGGCATGTTTTCGTTCTGGCAGGCAGCGTTCTGTTCTTCGCCGCCGTGTCTCTGCGGGTATCGCTGGAGCCGTTGGTACTGGGCTAACGCCCGCTCAAAACGTCACACCCGCATGGATCAGGATGCCCAACACCATCAGCAGGTTGAGGAACATAGAAATCCCATTGCCCACGTAAATCGGCAGCTTTCCAACTACCAGCCCATAGGCAAACCACAGAAAAGACAGCACAGCATATAGCGACCATGTAAGCAGCGATTGTCCCGTGGCATGTTGCGAATGGGTGAAAAACAGTTTGATCAACTGCGGTAGCGTTGCGAACGGTCCGACAACACCAACAATAACCATGAACGCCTCGAACCGCTGCATCAAATGCCCGAGTTTCGATTTCTCAAATTTCTCTGCGATTGTTTCAGCCACACGAGCACCCTGTCTGTGTACGTCTATGATGGAAAGTGCGGTTTGCACCAACCCGGTGCGGGTTAATTTAGGCGGTTTGGCCAGCCTGTCCAAGGCCTGACTGTTTACTCCAGCCCTTCTTCGCCCAACAGATGCCGCCCCTGCCGGTCTTCGACCTCAATCACCCAAAGGTCCGGGTCAAAACTGCGCTGGCGTTGGATGGCGGCATCCACGTCGCGCTCCGCTCCGCTAGAGAGTTCTACCCATGTGCGCGCGCCGCTCATCAGGTCAAAGCTGCGTTGCAAAGCCACCGCGTGACCATCAAGAGTGTTGAGCTTGACCAGCACCGCGCCCGCCGTGTCATCGCCATGCGCAACCACGAAGGCCGGAATTTCCTGAAACCGCAGCCGTGCCAGATAGGCATGGACCCAGAAGTCTGCGGTCAGACGGGTCATGCGTTGCCGTCTTTGAAATCCAGACCCATTTCCGAGTAGCGCTCAGATTCCTCCAGCCAGTTGGGCCGGACTTTGACCTGCAGGAACAGGTGAATCTTGCGGTCGAGGAACTCTTCCAGTTCGGCCCGCGCGGATTGGCTGACGGCCTTGATCGTCTCGCCCTTTTTGCCCAGCACGATGCCTTTGTGACCGTCGCGCATGACGTAGATGATCTGATCAATCCGGGCCGAGCCATCTTTGCGCTCTTCCCAGTTCTCGGTCTCGACGGTCAGCTGATAGGGCAGTTCCTGATGCAGGCGCAGGGTCAGCTTCTCACGCGTCATCTCGGCCGCGATCATCCGCAGGGGCAGGTCGGCGATCTGGTCTTCGGGATAGAGCCACGGGCCTTCGGGCAGCTCACCTGCCAGCCATTTGCGCAGGTCATCGACGCCGTGGCCTTTCTCAGCCGAGATCATGAAGGTCTCGGCAAAGGGATAGCGTGCGTTCAGGTCGCTGGTCAGCGCCAGCAGCTTCTCGGAGGGCACCTTGTCGATCTTGTTGATGGCCAGCGCGATGGTGCGGCCCTGTCCGATCTCTTCGAGACCTTCGAGTATCCGTTCAACACCTTCGCTGATACCGCGGTGCGCTTCGATCATCAGGACAACCACATCCGCATCCGCAGCCCCGCCCCAGGCGGCGGCAACCATGGCCCGGTCCAGTCGGCGGCGCGGCTTGAAAAGGCCGGGGGTGTCCACAAAGACCAGCTGCGCATCGCCCTCCATCGCCACACCGCGAATGCGGGCGCGGGTGGTCTGCACCTTGTGCGTCACGATCGAGACCTTGGCCCCGACCATGCGGTTCAAGAGGGTGGATTTGCCTGCGTTGGGCTCTCCGATCAGGGCGATAAATCCGGCGCGTGTGGTCATGTGTGCTGCGATCCTGTTTGCAAGTGCGCACCCCTATAGCAGAAAGCCCGCGCGGGCCAGAGGGTTTTGTCGCATTGCGATCCGTCGTTTGCAGTGAAACTGTGGCCACACGCCACGCCGATGACAGCCAGGCGAGGATTTCATCAAAGAGGCACATCATGAAACGTCGCGAGTTCCTTTTGGGCAGCAGCGCCGCTGCAGGGGCAATCGGATTGGGAGGGTTCGGTCTGGCCTCAGCCACGCCTGAACTGGTGATCCAATCGGCCAGTTTTGCACTGCGCGATCAGGTGACGACCGGGATGGTCAGCCTATCCTCTGATGCGCCGCCGCCGGTGCTGCGGGGCCGTCAGGGCGAGGCGATGCGCCTGCCGGTGCGCAACTCGACACTGGACTACACCGCGATGCATTGGCACGGGCTGCGCATTCCCAACGCAATGGATGGCGTGCCCTATCTGACCCAGATGCCAATGGGGCCGAATGAGCTTTTCGACTATGAGTTCACGCCCCCCGATGCTGGAACCTATTGGTACCACCCCCATTGCATGACGATGGAACAGATGGCCCATGGTCTGACCGGCGTGATGGTCATTTCCGAGGCCGAAGACCCCGGATTTGACAGCGAACAAGTCATCAACCTGCGCGATTTCCGTCTGGATGACGAAGATCAGTTCCTGCCCGCCTACACCCAGCGCGGCGCAGCACGAGCCGGGACATTCGGCAATCTGCAAACCGCAAATTGGCTGGATACGCCTGTGTACGACCACATCTCGGGCGGTCTGGTGCGGCTGCGGGTGGTGAACACGGACACGACCCGGATCTATCGGCTGCATCTTGAGGGCGCCAAGGCCAAGATCATCGCGTGGGACGGACACCCGGTTGATGTCGAGGTTCCCCTGCCAAGTGCCGAAGACCCTCTGCTCGTCGGACCGGGCCAACGGGTGGATTTCGCGGTGGCGATGCCCTCAGGCGAGGGACAGGTGGTGGATTTGGTCGCGAAGCTGCCAGGTCAACCGCATCGCCCGATGGCAAGTCTTCGGGCCGCTGGCGCAGATGTTGCGCGTGGATTGCGGGAGTTGAAGCCACTGCCCCCGAACCCGGTTGCACGGCCAGATCTGGCCAAGGCCGAGCTGCACGAGTTCGTCTTTGGCTGGACACCCGAAGGTGGAGAGCCGAAAAATGGGTTCTGTGGCTCTCTGGGATATAATTTCTGGTCGATTAACCGGACGCCGTGGGCGGGCGACGCCGCCAAAGGAGTCGGCCCTCTGGCCGTGCTGGAGATGGGCAAAAGCTATGTTCTGCGGCTACGAAACGAATCGCCGAACCTGCATCCGATCCATTTGCATGGGCTTGTATTTACCCCGTTGAAATCGAACCTGCGCAAGCTGCCGCCTTTGCTGACCGATACCATGCTGCTGCTGAAGGATGAGGTGGTCGAGATCGCTCTGGTCGCGGACAATCCCGGTGACTGGGCATTTCATTGCCATGTGATCGAGCATCAGAAAACCGGTCTGACCGGGTATATCCGGGTGGTTTAGAGCGTTTCGGGTTTCACCTGAAACATCAAGTGACATGAATGTCCCGAGAACGTTGAAAGCGTGGCAGTGTATTCGTGTCAAAGGCTTATCCTGGACGGCCATAGGGGTCGGATCGGCTGCGCCAATCCGACCGAAAGGGGGCCAGCCCCCTCGTCCGGATTTCATCCGGCCTCACCCCCGAGGTATTTTTAGCCAGATGAAGGGCGGATCAGGTTTTGGAAGGCAAGCGGGGGGTTATTTTGCTAAAGAGTCCAGAAGGGCCTTTGCCGCCGCTTGTTCAGCTTGACGTTTTGATCCGGCGGTTGCCTGTGCCTCGGTCCCATTCTGCAGGCGGGCGGCGATGGTGAAAACCGGGGCGTGGTCGGGGCCGCTGCGTTTGACCTCGATATAGCTGGGGGGTTTCTGGCCGCGGGCCTGCGCCCATTCCTGCAACGAGGTTTTTGCGTCGCGGGCGTCGGATTCGACCGTGTGGATGCGGTCCCCCCAGAGGGCGAGGATGACATCGCGGGCGGCCTCGAACCCGGCGTCGCGGTAGATGGCTGCAATCACTGCCTCCATCGCGTCGCCCAGAAGCGCCTGTTTGCGGCGGCCACCGGACAGCATCTCGGACCGGCCGAGCTTGAGAACTTCGCCCAGGTCAATCTGACGGGCAACGTCGGCACAGGCTTCTTTGCGCACAAGGGCATTGAAGCGGGGGGCGAGCTGGCCTTCGGAGGCTTTCTTGTCCGCTTCCAGCAAGGCCGTTGCCATTACGAGGCCGAGAACGCGGTCGCCCAGGAATTCGAGCCGTTGGTTATCGGGCCGGGTGGCGGACGAAACAGAGCCATGGGTCAGTGCCCGCACCAACAGCTCAGGGTTCGAGAATTCGTACCCCAAGCGGTGTTGAAATGCCTTTATATCGGCCGATACCTTCAATTGACCGCCTTGAAGAAGCGATCACCGCGCCATGTCCAGAAGAACAGCATCGATCGGCCGGCAGACGAGAACATGATCCGGTCGGCGCGACCGATCAGGTTTTGGTAGGGAACATAGCCTACCCCACCAGCAGATTGCGGCAGGCGGCTGTCGGCGGAATTGTCGCGGTTGTCGCCCATGAAGAAATAGTGGCCTTCGGGCACCGTGTAGATGCCGGTGTTGTCGGACCCCTGATTGCCGATGTTCAGCACGTCATAGGACACGCCATTGGGCAGGGTTTCGACAAAACGCTCTTTCTCGCAGACACCACCGACACCGACCGGACCGTTGGAGCAGCGCGGGCGCAGACGCTGCGGGCCTTGCGGCGCCGCCACTTCGGTAAACACGCCATCGGCTTGCTGCGGAACGGGTGTGCCATTCAGGATGATCTGCCCCTGTCGGACCTGAACGCGGTCTCCCGGCAGACCGATCAGGCGTTTGATATAGTCGCGTCCCGTCACAGGGTGGCGGAAGACGATGACATCGCCGCGTTCGGGATCTCCGCCCCAGATGCGGGTATCGTCGTCGCCTGGAAGCCAGCCGCAGATATCCTCGGCGTCGACATTCAGGCCGACACTGGGGATGATCAGGCTGGGGCAGGAGGCGTAGGAATAGCCGTAGGCCATCTTGTTGACGAAGAGGAAATCACCGATCAGCAAGGTCTGCTTCATCGAGCCGGAGGGGATCCAGAAGGGCTGGAAGAACAGGGTGCGGAAAACGCCTGCGATCAACAGGGCATAGACGATGGTTTTGATCGTCTCCCAGATGGGATTTCCGGTTTTGACGTCCTCGGCCATACTGCTATCTGCTCCTTGGTTTGCTGGGTGCTACATGCGGGCCATGCGGGGGCAAGTCAAGGCTGCGTACCGGCTTCTTGAAGCGGGCGCGCCTCGATCACCACAAAGGCCTGCGCCCAGGGGTAGTCATCGGTCAGGGTGACGTGGATGATCGCCTCATGACCCGCAGGCGTCATCTGGCGCAGCCGGTCGGCGGCCCAGCCGGTTACATGCATCACGGGCTGGCCAGTGTGCAGGTTGCTGACCGCCATGTCCTTCCACGCAATGCCCATGCGCAAACCGGTGCCCAGCGCCTTGGAACAGGCCTCTTTCGCGGCCCAGCGTTTGGCATAGGTGCCTGCGGTGTCGTGGCGACGTTCCGCCTTGCGCTGCTCGGTCTCGGTGAAGACGCGATTGCGGAAACGGTCGCCGAAACGGTCAAGCGTGCCCTGGATGCGCTCGATATTCGCGAGATCTGTGCCAACGCCGAGGATCAATAATTATTGCCCCAAAGTGCTCTTGTTGAGCCTTGATTTCAACGCGCCTTTGGCACCCATCGATACCCCCCATCGTATACCCAAATAAGAAAGCACAAATGTGAAACCGAAAACAAATGCCAACAGAGTTTTACCTTCTGCCTCCGCTAAAACCGAAATAAATTCAACAAAACCAAGCCCCATTAAAACAGAACCCCAAAACAGTGAAACGGTGATTTCAACGGCAATTGCAACTACAAGGGCAAAATTTGCAAATCTCTTCACTTCAGAGTTCGGTATTAATTCTCCATATCGCTTCGCATAGCTCTGCCCCGCTATCATTGCAGCGAACATAGGGGCAACAACCGTGATTCCAGATGACCCAAGGTCGAAATTCAAGGACACGGCAACAATCATCGCCAACAGAGGATAAACCAATCGGATTGCAAACAACCAAAGAGTAAATCTAACTATGCTTACTTTGTGCATTTCGTCTTGAGCCCTTTTCAAATCCAATTGTCGCATCGGTAAAGACCTAGCCGGTACTAAGCCCGTGCCTCATCCATCAGGCGACGCATTTCCTGAATGGCAGGGGTGAGGCCCAGAAAGATCGACTCGCCGATCAGGAAGTGGCCGATGTTCAACTCACGCACCTCGGGGAAGGCCGCAACGGGTTTCACCGTCTCGTAGGTCAACCCGTGGCCTGCATGAACTTCGAGACCCAGCGAATGCGCAAAGGTCGACATCTGGCGCAGCCCTTCCAGCTCACGCTCGGCCTCTTCCATGTGGCCTTCGGCGAAGGAGTCGCAATAGGCGCCTGTGTGAAGCTCGATCACCTCGGCGCCGATGCGGTGTGCGGCTTCGATCTGGCGTTGGTCGGCGGCGATGAAGATCGAAACGCGGCAGCCGGCATCGCGCAGGGGGGCAATGAAATGCGCCAGCTTGTTTTCCTCGCGCGCGACCTCAAGCCCGCCTTCGGTGGTGCGTTCCTCACGCTTTTCCGGCACGATACAGACCGCGTGGGGTTTGTGCTGCAGGGCGATCTTCTGCATCTCTGGCGTCGCGGCCATCTCGAAGTTGAGCGGCACGCTCAGCGCATCCATTAGCCCTTCGATGTCAGCATCCAGAATATGGCGACGGTCTTCGCGCAGATGAGCGGTGATCCCATCGGCTCCGGCCTCTTCGGCCAGTTTCGCGGCCCGGATCGGATCCGGGTATGCACCACCGCGCGCATTGCGGATGGTGGCCACGTGGTCGATATTCACGCCCAGACGCAGGTGGGTATCAGACATCGTTCGAATCCTTCATTGTCCCTGTAGAGGAGCCTAGTGGTTTTGCCGTCGGAACGTCAGCCTCTGCCTGCGCAAGACGTTTGATTTGATCAAACTTCGCTTTGATCCGCGCGCGGCGGCGTTGCTGATAGGTGCGGATCAACGGCAGGCTCAGGTAAAAGCAAACCACCCCCGCCACAAGACCGGGAAGAATGCCGCCGATCATATAGGGGTAGAACACCTCGCGGTAGAATATGCCCAGGCCGTGCCAATCCGCGACGCGATCTGTGAACATGGCGAGAAAGTTGTTTTTCAGATCGCCCATCGCATCCGCGAATTTCCCCATCAGGCCGCGGGTCTCGCTTTTCTCGAATTCGGTACCCAGAAGGAAATGCCCCGTCTGCAGGCAGATGACGCCGATTGGAACATAGGTCAGCGGATTGCCGAAGAACGTGCCACTGAGGGCCGACACGATATTGCCGTTGATCAGACGCGCGCCGATAGCGGCGACCAGAAAATGCAACCCATAGAAGGGGGTAAACGCTGCAAACACCCCTGCCCCGATACCGCGCGCGATCCGTTCCGGCGAATCCGGCAAGCGGCGAACGCGGTGTTTGACATAGTGAAAGGCGCGGGTCCATCCGCCACGCGGATAGACAAACTCAGATGCGGCCTGAATGGGAGAGCGTCGATCTCGGCGCTTGAAAACCACTCCTGATCACCTCATCTAAACAGCCGACGGGGCGGCGTTTTCCCGTTCGCGAAACCGTTCGACGGCGGCCACGTCACTTTCCGCCTCGAGCATCAGCATCAGCGAATGCAGCTGTTCAAGGTCCCGCAGTTCGACATTGATCAGCAATCGGTAAAAATCCGGTTTGCGGTCGACGAACTCAAGGTTCGAGATATTGGCCTTTTTCTCGCCGATCAATGTGCAAATACGCCCCAGCACCCCGGCGTCGTTGCCAATGGTGAGGTCAAGTGTCGCGCCATAGACCGCAGGGTGCGTGCCAGAGTGCCAGTGCAGATCGACCCAACGCTCGGGCTCGTTCTCGAACGCGCTCAGACGGTTGCAGTCGATGGCGTGGACCTCAACGCCTTTGCCCCGGTGCGTGATGCCGACAATCCGCTCGCCCGGTAGCGGCTGACAGCAGGGCGCGCGATCGAATTTCTGGCCCGGCTCAAGGCCGATGACAGCGCGCCGCAGCGGGATCGCATCGCCATCATCCTGCGTCAGTTCGGGATAAACGGCGCTGACCACCTCATGGGCTGTCAGTTCTGCACTGCCCAAACGGGCCAGCAGCTCATGCCGGTCTTTCAGGCGCAGGTGTTTGGCGGCTGTATCCAGCGCCTTGTCAGTGGACTTGCGGCCAACATGTTCAAAACCGGAACGGGCAAGCTCCTTGCCCAGTTTGATGAAGCGTTCGCGATCCACCTCGCGCAGGGCACGGCGGATTGCAGTGCGGGCCTTGCCGGTGACAGCGATCTCAAGCCAGGTGACCTGCGGGGTCTGGCCATCGGCGGTGATGACATCAACCGACTGACCATTCTTCAGGCGCGTCCACAGAGGAACGCGGATCGCATCGACCTTTGCCCCGACGCAAGCGTGCCCGATGCGCGTGTGGATGGCGTAGGCAAAATCAATCGGTGTCGCCCCGCGCGGCAATTTCACCACATCGCCCTTGGGCGTAAAGCAGAACACCTGGTCCGAGTACATCTCAAGCTTGACGGCTTCGAGGAAGTCTTCGTGATCTTCCTCATTGTCGAATTGCTCGGTCAGGTTCGAAATCCACTTGGCCGGATCAACCGCAAACGGGTTTTCGGTCCGGACACCGTCGCGATAAGACCAGTGCGCGGCCACACCGGTTTCGGCCACGTCATGCATCTGGCGGGTACGGATCTGTACTTCGACCCGTTTGCCGTCACGCCCCGATACGGTGGTGTGGATCGAGCGGTAGCCGTTGGATTTCGGCTGCGAGATATAGTCCTTGAACCTTCCGGGCACCGCGCGCCAGCGCTGGTGGATCGCGCCGAGGGTGCGATAGCAGTCTTCCTCGGTGTCGGTGATGATGCGGAACCCGTAGATATCGGACAGGCGCGAAAAGCCCTGATCTTTTTCCTGCATCTTGCGCCAGATCGAATAGGGTTTCTTGGCGCGACCGAAGACTTCGGCCTCGATGCCCGCTTTCTCAAGCTCATGGCGCATGTCGCCGGTGATCCGGTGGATCACGTCGCCGGTTTCGCGCTGCAAAGTGATGAAACGGCGGATGATCGACTGACGACCTTCGGGGTTCAGCACACGGAAGGCGAGGTCTTCGAGTTCCTCGCGCATCCACTGCATCCCCATCCGGCCCGCAAGCGGCGCGTAGATATCCATCGTCTCGCGCGCTTTTTGAACCTGCTTCTCGGGACGCATCGCCTTGATCGTGCGCATGTTGTGCAGACGGTCAGCGAGCTTGACTAGAATGACCCGCAAATCCTTGGACATCGCCATGAACAGCTTGCGGAAATTTTCCGCCTGTTTGGTTTCGCGACTGGAGAGTTGCAGATTGGTCAGCTTGGTCACGCCATCGACCAGTTTGGCGACCTCATCGCCGAACAGCTCGGCCACTTTGCCATAGCTGGCTTTGGTGTCTTCGATCGTGTCGTGCAAAAGCGCCGTTATGATGGTCGCATCATCCAGACGCTGTTCGGTCAGGATGGCGGCAACGGTAACGGGATGGGAAAAATAGGGCTCGCCGGAATGGCGGAACTGCCCTTCATGCATCTGCTGGCCGAATTCATAGGCCTTGGCGAGGCGTTCAGCGTTTGTCTTGGGGTTATAATTGCGGACCAGCGCAATCAGGTCGTCAGCAGAAATCATCCGGTCCGCACCTTCGTTTTGAGGGCTTACCCCTGGCCTTGAGCCTCCATCAGAGCGCGCAGGAGTTTTTCTTCCGACATGTCATCTTCGGCGGGCTTGTCCGATTCGGCACCCATCAGCAGAGCCATCTGATCGTCTTCCGGCTCATCAACCTCGATCTGGGTCTGGTTGGCCTCGATCAGGCGCTCGCGCAGTTCGTCCGCGCTCTGGGTTTCGTCGGCGATTTCACGCAGAGATACAACGGGGTTCTTGTCGTTGTCACGATCCACTGTGATCGGTCCACCAGCAGAAATCTCGCGCGCCCGGTGGGCCGCCAGCATCACCAGTTCGAACCGGTTGGGAACCTTGTCTACACAGTCTTCAACCGTCACGCGGGCCATGGAACGCTACTCCGTTGCTGAGTCCATATCAGGAAGCGTTGTATCTAAGACCGATTGAGCGCCTTGACAAGCAGGAAATGGCGCAATTCCACCGATCTACAAAGGTGTGACCGCCGCGATGTCATCAGGCGGCAGCGCCTCGAGCATTTGTTGAACGGTCCGACCCAGCACCGGGTGGCGCCAATCAGGGGCCACATCAGCCATGGGCACCAACACAAACGCCCGGTCCTGCAAGCGGGGATGGGGTAAAACCAGCTGCTCCGGGGCCTCGTGCCGCTGCGCCTCGGCCGGCAGGGTCAGCCAGCGATCAAAGGTGGCGGGGTCGGGCAGCAAATGATCATCGTAGCAAACCAGATCCAGATCCAGCGTCCGCATCCCCCAGCGCTGCACCCGTTCGCGACCGAATTCATGTTCGACCTCGTGCAGAAGCTTCAATACCTCCGCAGGCGAAAGCGTGGTCTCGATCAGAATAGCGGCATTGACATAGTCGGGGCCCGCACCCGCAGGAAAACACGGAGTTTCGAAAAACCGGCTTTCGGCGCGAATCACCACATCACGTTCGGCAAGCGCCTCTAACGCCCGGCGAAGTGTCATCTTGGGCCCTAGTCCGCTCAGATTGAGATTTGCCCCCAGCGCAACAACTGCATTTGACGTGGTTTTGCCCATGAATACCCCCATATATGGCCAATTGAATACTTGCGATACGCACTAAAAGCCCTAATTATAGTCAAACCAGCGCGCTTATTTTTCCACCACTCACTCTTAAACGCGCAGCGGGCTGGATTATACCGGAAGGACCTATTTATGTTTTATAAGGACGAACGGCTAGCGCTGTTCATCGACGGCTCGAATCTTTATGCCGCCGCGAAAGCACTTGGCTTCGACATAGACTACAAGCTTCTGCGGCAGGAATTCATGCGCCGTGGCAAGCTGCTGCGTGCTTTCTACTACACTGCGCTGCTGGAGAATGACGAATACTCTCCGATCCGGCCTTTGGTTGACTGGCTGCACTATAACGGCTTCACCATGGTGACCAAACCGGCCAAGGAATACACCGATAGCATGGGGCGTCGGAAGGTCAAGGGCAACATGGATATCGAACTGACCGTCGATGCCATGGAACTGGCACCACGCGTCGATCATATCGTGCTGTTCTCGGGCGATGGGGATTTCCGCCCGCTGATTGCAAGCCTGCAACGTCAGGGCGTGCGTGTTTCGGTCGTGTCGACCATCCGCAGCCAGCCGCCGATGATCTCGGACGAGCTGCGCCGCCAGGCCGACAACTTCATCGAGTTGGAAGACCTGCGCGACGTGATCGGCCGCCCACCTCGGGAAATGCCGGCCGAGCCGCGCAGCGTTGCGGCCGCCGGGGCGAACTAGCCCTCGACTGCAAATTTGGGGATGAAATCAGCGCGGTCAGGGTATGTAACCCTGGCCGCGCTTCTTTAACTAAGGTTTGGTACTGAAACACCCAGCGGCTATCAGTGATTCATGTCAGATCAATGACGCCGCCCTGTCTGGACCAAGGCCGAGAAAAGACCTACCTGTGGCGCAAGGAGACAGCGACATGACCAAGCCGCCATTGACTTTGTACCTTGCCGCGCCGCGCGGGTTCTGCGCAGGCGTGGACCGCGCCATCAAGATCGTCGAGATGGCGCTACAGAAATGGGGTGCACCGGTCTATGTCCGGCACGAGATCGTCCACAACAAATTCGTGGTCGACGGGCTGCGCGCCAAAGGGGCCGTGTTTGTCGAGGAACTGGATGAATGCCCCGATGACCGGCCGGTGATCTTCTCGGCCCATGGGGTCCCGAAATCCGTCCCTGCCACCGCTGCCCGGCGCGAGATGATCTATGTCGATGCCACCTGCCCTCTGGTCTCGAAGGTCCATGTCGAAGCGCAGCGCCATTCGGACAATGGCCTGCAGATGATCATGATCGGCCATAAAGGCCACCCCGAGACCATCGGCACCATGGGGCAACTGCCCGAAGGTGAGGTGCTGCTGGTCGAAACCGTCGAAGATGTCGCCACGGCTCAGGTCCGCGATCCGGATCAGCTGGCCTTTGTCACCCAGACCACCCTGTCGGTCGATGACACCAAGGATATCATCGCAGCGCTTGAAGAGCGGTTCCCCAAGATTGTCGGCCCACACAAGGAAGACATCTGTTATGCCACCACAAACCGGCAAGAGGCCGTGAAAGCTGTTGCGCCGAAAGCGGATGCGCTGCTGGTGGTGGGCGCGCCGAACTCGTCCAATTCGCGACGTTTGGTCGAGGTCGCCTCGCGCGCCGGATGCAACTATGCGCAACTGGTGCAACGCGCCACCGATATCGACTGGCGCGCGCTTGAGGGGATTTCCACCATTGCCATCACCGCCGGGGCCTCAGCCCCCGAAGTGCTGGTCAATGAGGTCATCGACGCGTTCAGCGATCACTACGACGTCACAGTCGACCTTGTGGAAACCGCCGTCGAAAACGTTGAGTTCAAAGTCCCCCGCGTGTTGAGGCAACCAGCATGAACGGCGTCCCCAAATCCGCTCTGTATCTGGGGTTGGCGGGGCTGATCCCATTCATCTGGGGGGCGCTGACCTATCTGAACTCGGATCTCCACGATCTGGGCAGGCGCGAGCTGAGCTCTCGCTTCGTTGGACCTTACATCCAGCTGTTCTATGGTTCGGTTATCCTGAGTTTCATGTCCGGAGTATTGTGGGGCTTTGCCACCAAGACCTCGGGCAGCAAGGCGACTGTGGGCTATACTCTGTCGGTCCTACCCGCACTTTGGGCCTTCTTCATGACAGGCGGCGGGCCGATCAGCGCCGGTACCAATCTGATGATCGGTTTTGCGGGGCTTTTGGTGCTGGACGCCCTGTTCTGGTATTGGGGCCTCGCGCCGCGCTGGTGGTTGCGATTGCGCATCCTACTGACGGCCATCGTGCTGCTGTGCCTGGCTGTCGGAGTATATCTATGAGCGACCGTGAGACGATCTCCGTCTATGACGAACAGGCTACGCGCTATGCCGACCTGACCGATGAGGCCAACACCGAAGACCCGCAACTGACCCGATTCATTCAGGCGGTTCCTGCGGGCGGCAAGGTGTTGGATCTGGGCTGCGGCCCCGGTGCCTCGGCCTCGATCATGGCGCAGGCGGGGCTGGAGGTTGAGGCCATGGATGCCTCGGCCGAAATGGTTCGGCTGGCTTCGGCCCACCCAGGAGTTTCCGCCCGCCAAGCAGCGTTCTCGGACCTGAAGGACGAGGATGTCTATGACGGCATCTGGGCCAATTTTAGCCTGCTGCACGCCAAACGCGCGGATTTCCCGAACCATTTGGCCGCCATTCACCGGGCGTTGAAACCAAAGGGGGCGTTCTATATCGCCATGAAGCTGGGACAGGGTGAAGGGCCGGATCGTTTGGGGCGCTTCTACAGTTACTATTCCGAGGACGACTTGAAAACATATCTGCAAAAGGCGGGCTTTACCGTCACCGCACGACGACTTGGCAGCGGCACCGGGCTGGATGGTTCGGTCTCGAACTGGATCGGGCTTGCCGCCCATGCCTGAGCTATTTGCCTATACCGATGGGGCCTGTTCCGGCAATCCCGGCCCCGGAGGCTGGGGCGTGCTGCTGCGCGCGATGCAGGGGGATTCGGTTCTAAAGGAACGGGAACTCAAGGGCGGTGAGGCCGAAACCACCAACAACCGAATGGAACTGCTGGCCGCCATCAACGCGCTGGAGGCGCTGGAGCGCGCGTCCAAGATCACCGTTGTGACAGACAGCGCCTATGTGAAAAACGGCGTGACGGGCTGGATTTTCGGGTGGAAGCGGAACGGTTGGAAAACCTCGAACAAGAAACCCGTCAAGAATGTTGACCTATGGCAGCGACTGGACGAGGCGCAGGGGCGTCATGACGTGACATGGGAATGGGTCAAAGGCCATGCAGGCCATCCCGAGAACGAAAAAGCCGATGAACTGGCGCGCGCTGGCATGGCCCCGTTCAAACCCGCAAAGGCGCAGGAATGAGCGCGCTTGCCCTGCTGGACTATGCCTCGGTTCTGGTCTTTGCGCTGACCGGGGCGCTGGTGGCCAGCCGGGCGCAGCTTGATCTGGTCGGGTTTGCCTTCATCGCCTGCCTGACTGCGGTCGGAGGCGGCACCGTGCGCGACCTGCTGCTGGATCGGCACCCCGTCTTCTGGGTCGGCCAGCCGGACTACATCCTGATTGCTGTCGGGGCCGCCGTTCTGGTGTTCTTAACCGCGCATCTGGTCGAAAGCCGCTATAACTGGCTGATCTGGCTGGACAGTTTCGCTCTGTCCATTGCCGTTGCTGCGGGGACCGGGGCGGCACTTTCGCTGGATCAATCCGGCACTATCGTGGTGCTGATGGGCGTCACCACCGGATGTCTGGGCGGATTGATGCGCGATGTTGTTTGCAATGAGGTCCCCCTAGTGCTGAAACAGGGTGAGCTTTACGTCTCATGCGCGTTTGCAGGCGCGTTGACGGCGGTGGTCGCGACACGCTTTGGGCTCGAGGGCCTGCCCGCGCTGGCGCTATGTGCCGCGATCTGCTGGGCCTTGCGCGCCGGATCGCTTATCTTTGGCTGGAGACTTCCCGTCTACAAAGCCCGCCCCCCGCGCCAGTAGCGCGTGATCCGCCCGAAACAAACCGAAAGCCCATTTGTGAAACCTGCCCTGTCTTTGCTCGCCGCCAGTGCGCTTTGTCTCGCCTCATGCGCGGAACCCTACAGCCCGACGCAATTCGTGGCCCAGGGCGATCAGATCGTTGTCACCGGAGCCATCGACCACACCACCCTGGATGCCTTCCGCAAAGTGACCGCCGACAACCCTCAAATAAAAACGCTTGTCCTGCAAAACATCGAAGGATCGGTGGATGACGACGCCAACGTGATATTCTCACGCGAAGTGCGCAACCGGGGGTTTGACACGGTGGTACCGTCCGATGGCATGGTCGCCTCGGGCGGGACGGACCTGTTTCTGGCGGGCAACAGGCGTACCTTGCAGCCCGGCGCCTGCGTCGGCGTTCATAGCTGGGGCGGTGGGGGCATCATCGCTACCGAACTGCCTAAGGACGACCCCGAACACGACCGGTATCTGGACTATTATGAAGATATCGGCGTGTCCGAGGATTTCTATTGGTACACGTTAGAGGTCGCCTCGGAGGACGAAATGCACTGGATGACAGCCGCCGAGGCCAACAGCTACGACATGGTCACCACGCGGGTGGCGCGGCTGGGATCAACGGCGGCCTGTGACACGCGCTGACTTCAGCGCGACAAAAGCCGTGCGCCGATCTCTTTGACGAATTTCGCAGCCACCATTGCGGTCATGCCATAGGGGTCGCGATGGGGATTCAGTTCGACAATATCCGCGCCGACCAACTGCCCCTCGAATCGATGGATCAGGTCGATCACTTCGCGCGTACTGAGCCCGCCGGGTTCGTGATGTGAAACACCCGGTGCAAAGGCCGGGTCCAGCGCGTCCAGATCCAGCGACAGGTAGACCGGCCCGTCAAAGCTGATCTCCAGATCAGAATGCCAATTGCGCATGTCGATCACTTCGACCCCGAACTTGTCCGCCTGCTCCTGTTGGTGCTTGTTCATGGTGCGGATACCGACCTGCACCAGACGTTTGACCTTGCCGGTTTCCATCACCCGCGCGAAAGGGCAGCCATGGCCCAGAGGCCCGATATCCTGCGTGTCATACAGGTCGGGATGCGAGTCGATATGCAGAATGTTCAGCCCCTCATAGCGCTCGGCATGGGCCCTGATCAGCGGGAAAGCGACCGAGTGATCGCCGCCCAGAGACAACAGCCGCGCGCCGGTTTCGATCCGCGCGGCGGCCCCGGCCTCGATCCGGTCGATCGGCTCTTGCCCGCGCATCTCGAACACATCCAGATCACCGGTATCCTTGAACCGATCCGTGGCCCCCAGATCGGTGCCATCCTCGGCCGTCAGGTTGGCCGCACCGGAATGCAGCGCCTCGCGTATGCGACCGGGCGCAAAAGCGGGGCCCTGCAGAAATGAGGAATGCAAATCCAGTGGAACGCCCATCAGGGCAACATCACCAGCGTTCAGATCATAAGACATGGGTCACCTGTTTGAAAACTCGGCTTGATCTGGTGGCGACCCAAGGGAAAGGTCAAGCCTTAACGACGCTTTAGGCTCTGCCAGATCCAGATTACCAGCAACGCGCCCAGCACTGCCCCCACAAAACCGGACAACCAGCCGGCAACGGTGATCAGCATACGCAACAAAAACCCTCCGACCAAAGCGCCAACAATACCGATCAGCATGGTGGTGGGAATATCGGCCTCGATCCGCATCAGGCGGGTAGCGAGGAAGCCTGCGGCAGCACCGATCACGATCAGGGCGACGATGGGCATGTTATCGCCTCCAATGAGTCGGCACGATGATCAACGCACCGATTGAGGAAAGAATCGCATCCAACCCCGGAGGGCCAAAGCTGATGCCGAACATGACGCGGGCGAAGTAGAACAGAAACGCGCCGCCGACGCAGATGATGATGGATTGAAGGTAGCCGTTATGGGTGAATTCCGTCTTCTCAGAGAGGTAGCCAACTATCCCGGCAATCACGACGGTGCCCATCAGGACCATGAACATCTGTCTCTACTCCGACGTCAGGCGGGTGCCGACCGGGATAGGCCAACCCCGCAAAAAGGTTTCCCTATCCTGCGCGCCTTTGCCTGCCCGTTGCAAGCGCAACAGTTCAACCGCGCCTTGCCCGCAGGCGACATGCAGATCACTTGTCAGGACCTCGCCCGGTGTGCCCTGCCCCTCTGCCACGCGCGAGGCCAGCAGCTTGAGGCGGTCGCCTTCCATCTCGGTCCACGCTCCGGGAAAGGGCGACAGGCCCCGGATCTGGCGATCGACCTCAACCGCTGGGCGGGTCCAGTCGATCCGCGCCTCAGCCTTGTCTATCTTTGATGCGTAGGTGACGCCCTCTTCGGGTTGTGGCTGAGGTGTGAGGTTCGGCAGCTGGGCCAACGCATCAGTGATCGAAGCGGCCCCCATGGTCGAGAGCCTGTCATGCAACTGTGCGGTTGTTTCCTCACGTTCAATCGGCGTGGCCTGACGCATCAGGACGGGGCCCGTGTCCAGACCGGCCTCCATCTGCATGATGCATATCCCGGTTTCCGCGTCGCCCGACATGATCGCGCGATGGATCGGCGCGGCTCCGCGCCAGCGCGGCAACAGGCTCGCATGGATGTTCAGACAACCCTGTGCGGGTGCGTCCAGAATGGCTTGCGGCAGAAGGAGGCCATAGGCCACAACCACCGCCACATCCGCGTTCAGTGCGGCAAATGCGGCCTGTTCTTCGGGCGATTTCAGCGAGACAGGGTGCCGGACCTCTAGCCTCAACGCCTCAGCCCGCGCATGCACGGGTGTCGGGCGGTCTTTCTTGCCCCGGCCAGCCGGGCGCGGAGGTTGGCAATAGACGGCGGCGATCTCATGCCCCGCATCGACCAGAGCATCCAATACCGGGACCGAGAAATCGGGCGTACCCATGAAGATTAGTCGCATGTTCCGCTCCGGTACGATTTCCGGGTGCCGGGCTGAAGCCCGACCTACCCCTGTTTCCTGGCTTTGCGCAGCAGCATGTCGCGTTTGACCTTGCTGAGGCGGTCGAAATACATCCGGCCGTTCAGATGGTCGATCTGGTGCTGCACGCTGGTGGCCTCGATCCCCACAAAATCGCGGCGATCAATGATACCCTGTTCGTTCAGGAATTTGACCGTCACGGCCCGAGGGCGCTTTACCTTGGCCGATACGCCCGGCAGGTTCGGGCTGGCCTCATCATGTTCGCGCAACTCGATCGAGCTGTGCAGGATCTCCGGGTTCGCCAGTCTTATCACCCGCCCCCGCTCGGCCGAACCATCGACGACCGCCAGACGCAACATCACCCCGATCTGAGGCGCGGCCAAGCCTACACCGGGCATCGCCTCCATCGTATCGATCATATCGTCCCAGATAGCGCGGATCTCATCGGTGATCTCTGGGACATTCTCGGCCTTGGTCCGCAGGCGTTTGTCCGGCCACGGCAGGCAAGTGCGGACGGTCATGTGCGGGCCTTCTCACGCTTGAGCTTTTGCATCTTACGCGTGATCATCTGCCGTTTTAGCGGCTTGAGGTAGTCGATGAACAGCTTGCCATCCAAGTGGTCGATCTCATGCTGCACGCAGGTGGCCCAGAGCCCATCAAAACTTTCCTGCTGCGCGTTGCCGTTCTCGTCCATCCAGGCCACGTCGACGGCTTTGGGCCGCGTGACCTCGGCATATTGATCCGGGATCGACAGGCAGCCCTCTTCATAGACATTGGTCTCATCCGACGATGCGATGATCTCGGGGTTGAACATGACCAGCGGACGGGGGGCCTCGCCTTCTTCCTTGACGCAATCGAGGACGATCAGGCGATCCAGCACACCGATTTGCGGCGCAGCCAGACCAATGCCTGGCGCGTCATACATGGTCTCAAGCATGTCATCGGCCAGCTTGCGCAGATCATCTGACAGATCAGCAACCGGGGCGCAGACCTTTTTCAGGCGAGGATCGGGATGGATCAGAATAGTGCGTTTCATGAGGCTGATTTAGGGCATCCCGACCGTCGCCGCAACGCCCCCCTTGCACCCGCCTGATTTGTAGTTAGCTTTCGCCTCGACAGATGGAGCAGACATGACTTTCAATACCCCAACCGACCGACGCGGCACCCACAGTTCAAAATGGGACAAGATGGAGCAACTCTACGGCGTATCCCCCGATGATGGGCTGGCGATGTGGACGGCAGATTCCGACTATCAGACCGCGCCTTGCGTGATTGATGCGGTACGCCGCGCAGCTGAACATGGGGTCTTTGGCTATTCGTGGAAACACCCCGAATATCTGGCTTCAGTTCAGTGGTGGATGCGAACCCGTCATGACTGGCAGATCGACACCGATTGGGTGTTGACCTCGCAAGGGTTGGGCAATGCAATCGCCCTAAGCCTCGATGTCTGGAGCGAACCAGGCGATGGCGTGGTAATCTTCACGCCCGTTTATCATGAGTTTGCCCACAAGGTGAACAAATCCGGACGCCGCGTGGTGGAATGCCCATTGGTGCGCGAGGGCGACAGCTACGGTATTGATCTGGACGACGCGCAATCGCGCTTGGATGGGTCCGAGAAGCTGCTGCTGTGGTGTTCGCCGCAAAACCCGTCGGGCCGGGTCTGGACAACTGAGGAGCTGCGCTCGGTGGCTGAATTCGCCGGGCGCAACGGGCTGATTCTGGTCTCGGATGAGATCCACCATGATCTGGTTTACCCCGGGGCGAAGTTTGTCCCGATGGATGTCGCGGCGCCCGAGGCACGGCCTTGGACCGTGACCCTTACGGCGGCGTCGAAGACGTTCAACATTGCCGGACAGCGCACAGGCAACATAATCATCCCCGATCCGAAACTGCGCGCGGCGATGCGCCACCGGCTGGATACGCTTGACTATGAACCAAGCGCCCTGGGCGTGGCCATGATCACCGCCGCCTACACGTCCGAAGGGGCGGAATGGGTTGATGCTCAGGTCGCGCATCTGGATGGAAACCGCCAACTTTTTGATGCCACCATCGCCGAGATTCCCGGCCTTTGGTCGATGCCTTTGCAGGCGACCTATCTGGCCTGGGTCGATTTCTCGGGCACCGGCATGAACCATGATGAATTTGTCCGGCGTCTGCGTCAGGACGCGCGGATTGCAACCTCGTCAGGCCCCGGATTTGGTGCGGGTGGTGAGACTTTCGAACGCTTCAACCTTGCCACCCAACGCTCCCGCGTCGAAGAGGCCTGCGCGCGGCTGAAACAGGCGTTCGGCGATCTGCAATAGCAGATGCGCCTGCTGGCCCGGATCGCGCTGGTCTTTCTGATCGCAGCCCTTGGCTGGATCGGATGGCAGAGATACGGGCCGCACCCTCCCGCGCCTGCCATCGCGCCTGAGGCCGCGCAGATCGACCACATTCTAATCGAAAAATCTGCCCGCCGTCTGACCGCAACGTTGGACGGCGCCATCGTACTGCAGAGCGAGATCGCACTGGGCTTCGCGCCGGAAGGAGACAAGGAACAGGAAGGCGACGGAAAGACGCCCGTCGGGCTGTTCACCATCGACCGGCGCAACCCGAACAGTGCGTACCACCTGTCACTTGGGATCGACTACCCTCAACCCGATGACATCGCCCGCGCACAGCAACAGGGCATCGACCCCGGCGGAGATATCTTCATTCACGGGCAACCAAATGGCGTTGTCGGCCTCACCCTGCCGGGAGATTGGACGCTGGGCTGCATCGCTTTGTCCAACGAAGAGATGGCCCACCTGTGGCGCCTGACGCCGACCGGTACAACCGTCGAAATTCGACCTTAGATCGCCCAGCGTTTGGCTTGAACCGCCATATACAGCCTCTCACTGCGGCCGAACGCGACTTTCGATGGTCTTGATTCAGGCAAAACGCCTTAGTCCTCGTGCCCCAGCAAAGCAATCGGAGCATCCGGCGCGCGGTAGAAATCCAGCGGAGCCTTGTCGGAAGCAGCTGTATTGCGCTTGAACTCATAGCGCATTTCGCCTGCCTCTTCCTCGTCCGCGACGATCAGGCATTGGTACAGATGGTTCGCGCCGTCATGGATGTCGACCAGCCCGCGCAGACGCGGCGTGGTCTCAGCCTCGACTGTAAAACCATCTTTCCACAATCTAAGAATTTTGAAGTAATTGTCGCCCATTTCCACCCGCAAACGGCTGGTCTTTTTCAAAGCGGCGATTCGCGCGGCCTCCAACTCAGCGCTCATTTCCTTAGAAACATAGGTACTCATAAAATCTCCCCCCTGCGATATCTCTTATTGTGAAGGCAATACCGTAAAAATCCAGTGAAGCTGATCACATCGGCACCACAGCGCGCGCAGATGTTGCGCGCACATCTCAGGCCGCAGATGTGCGCAGGTGCAGGCTGCATGCGCGCGGGCTGTCATAGGAAGGCCGGGTTCTGCGCCCTATCTTTGCCGAAACGCAGAAACGGAGGACGCGACATGGGCCTGCTGGTCGACGGAACCTGGCACGACACCTGGTATGATACCAAATCCACCGGCGGCGCGTTCAAGCGCAGCGCCGCTCAATTCCGCAACTGGCTGACCGCCGATGGCAGCGCTGGCGCGTCCGGCAAAGCCGGGTTCAAGGCCGAACCCGGACGCTATCACCTTTATGTCAGCCATGCCTGCCCCTGGGCCCATCGGACGCTGATCTTTCGGGAGCTCAAAGGGCTAAGCGATCTGATCTCGGTCTCGGTGGTGCATCCGGACATGCTGGACAAGGGCTGGACTTTTGAAACCGATGATCACGGCGCGACCGGAGATGATCTTTACGGCCTGGACTACGCCCATCAGATCTACACCAAGGCCGACCCCGCCTATTCCGGCCGGGTTACGGTGCCGATCCTGTGGGACAAACAGCAGGAGACGATCGTCTCGAACGAAAGCTCGGAAATCATCCGCATGTTCAATGCGGCCTTTGACGGGATCACGGGCAATCACGATGACTACTGGCCCGAGGAGATGCGCGACGAGATCGAAGAGGTCAACGCGCGGATCTATTCGGACGTCAATAATGGTGTCTACAAATCCGGCTTTGCCACCTCGCAAGAGCCATATGATGCCGCCGTCCACGCACTGTTCGAGACGCTGGACTGGCTCGAGGACCGGCTGGCCCGAAACCGCTACCTGATGGGTGACCGCGTGACCGAGGCCGACTGGCGGCTGTTCACCACGCTGATCCGGTTCGATCCGGTCTATCACTTGCACTTCAAGTGCAACAAACGCCGGCTGATCGACTATCCCAACCTCTGGGCCTATACGCGTGAGCTATATCAATGGCCGGGCGTCGCGCAGACCGTGAACATGAACCATATCGTGCGGCACTATCACTACAGCCACGACAGCATTAATCCGCACCGGATCATCCCGGTGAACCCGGCGCTCGAATATCTTGAACCGCACGGACGGGATCAGCGCCCCGCTGCGTAGTGTTCTACCATCGCCGCCAGATCCTCGGGCGGGGTGCCGCTTTGCACATAGGCACAGGCATTGGGACTGTGGGCAAAGATCGACCCGTCCGAGAAAAAGGTGGTGTTGGTGACGAAAATCACCCGCGCCTCGGGGCGGCGGTAGCTGGCGAAATCGGCCACGGCCAGCGCGCTGCCGGTTTCCAGAACCAGATCCAGCACGATAATCTCGAATTCTGAGCCATAGAGCGCCAGTATCGCGGCCTCTTGCCCGGCCACAAGCGTGACCTCGGCCCCTTGACGTTCAAGATGCCTTTGCCAGACCCGACCCAGATCGGGGTTACTCTCAACAATCAAAACTTTCATACTACAACCTCGGCACTTGGTGTGGTGAGTGGTGCCGACCCCCAAGACCCGTGATCACGTCATTTCCTTAACAAAGTGTTAACTCTGCCTGCTAACGGGTCTGATCACGCGGATTTGCTTGTCAAAACGGCGAAAATCCGCTTGAAGCGGGGCGAATACGACATTTGGGGCATGCGTTGGGATGAACGATACCGAATTGAATCCTCGTGCGAAACGCGACCATGGTGGCGGTCTGGATGGGGCCATCGCGCAATATGGCGGCGCGCGCAGCGATTGGATCGACCTGTCCACCGGCATCAACCCGCATCCCTACCCGATCGCAGGGCTGCAGCCCTCGGATTGGACCGAACTGCCCGATCACGGCGCGTTCGAGCGGCTCAGCACTGCCGCCCGCCAATTCTGGAATGTCCCGGCGGAGGCAGCAATCCTGCCCGCGCCCGGAGCTTCGGCTCTGATTGCACGTATTCCCGCACTGACGGCGCAAGGCCGGGTGCAGATCACGATGCCCACCTATAACGAACACGCCGCTGCCTTTGTCGCTCAGGGCTGGTCGGTGCAGGAAACCGGCCCTGCTGATACGCGTGTGATCGTACACCCGAACAACCCGGATGGCCGGATGTGGCAGGCCAGCGACGCCAACGCGCCTTTGACCATCATCGACGAAAGCTTTTGCGATGTGATGCCCGATGCCTCGCTGATCCATCTGGCCGGACAGCCCGGCGTGATCGTGCTGAAAAGCTTTGGCAAATTCTGGGGGCTGGCCGGGATGCGGTTGGGCTTTGCCATCGGTGCGCCAAAGCTGATTGCCCGCCTGAACGACCTGACTGGCCCGTGGGCTGTCTCGGGTCCAGCGTTGCGGGTCGGAACAAAAGCCCTGCAGGACACGGTTTGGGCAAACGAGACCCGCATGCGTCTGGAGGACGAGGCCACCCGGCTGGACGCTAAGGTTATTGATAAAGGCGCGCGGCTGGTCGGAGGCACAAGCCTTTTCCGCCTCTACGAGGTCGAGGATGCCGCCCTCTGGCAAGACCGGTTGGCACAGGCACAGATGTGGAGCCGCATCTTCCCTTACTCCCAACGCTTTTTACGCCTCGGTCTGCCCCCTGCACACGGATGGGACCGGCTGGAGGCTGCGCTGTGAGCATCCCCTTCTTGTTGGTCTGCGCCATGTGTCTGGACGCTGCGTTGGGCGAGCCGGACTGGCTCTGGTCCCGCATCCGGCACCCTGCGGTGGTGATCGGCAATGCCATTGGATGGCTGGACAATCGGCTGAACCACGGCGCGGCGCGGCGCGCCAAGGGCGTCTGCACGCTGATCCTGTTGGTCATTGCAGCCTTAGGGATCGGCTGGGGGCTAGCGCAGCTGGGCGGTGTGGTGGAAATTTTGATCTGTGCGATCCTGTTGGCGCAGAAGTCGCTTGTGACCCATGTCCGCGCCGTCGGCGAAGGGCTACACGCCTCGCTTGCTGACGGGCGGGCGCAGGTGGCTATGATCGTCTCACGCGACACAAGCGACATGACCGAGGAACAGGTCGCCCGGTCCGCGATCGAAAGCGCGGCAGAGAACCTCAGCGACGGCGTTGTCGCGCCCGCTTTCTGGTTTCTGGTGGCGGGCCTGCCGGGGGTGCTGGTCTACAAGGCCGTGAACACCGCTGACAGCATGATCGGCTACCGGACCGAGAAACACCGTGACTTTGGCTGGGCCTCGGCCCGGTTCGACGACCTGCTGAACCTGATCCCTGCCCGCCTGACTTGCCTGATGATCGTGGCGCTGTCAGGCCAATGGGCGCGCTGGAGGGATATCCTGCAGGATGCCCGCCGCCATATTTCACCCAATGCAGGCTGGCCCGAGGCCGCCATGGCGCGCGCGCTGGACGTCGCACTGGCCGGGCCGCGCAGCTATGACGGAAAGTTGCGCGACCTGGCCTGGGTCAATGGCAATGCGCGCCGTGAGATCGGCGCGGCAGAGGTTTTCCGCGCATGCGACATGCTCTGGCGTGTCTGGGGGCTTGCGCTTGGCCTCATCTCAGTGTGGGTTGGGGTCAACGTGATCTTCTAAAGGACGCCCCATGCGCTTTCTGTCCGGCCTCGTTGCCGCCGCCCTTCTGACCACACCCGCCTTTGCGCAATGTGGTGGAGGGTTCAATTCCTTCGTCAAAGGGTTGAAGGCCGAGGCCGTTCAGCAAGGGTTCGACAAACCGACTGTCGACGCCTTCTTCAAGGGCGTACAGCAGGATAGCGCCGTTCTGAAAGCCGACCGTGCGCAAGGGGTATTCCAGAAACCCTTCATCGACTTTTCGCGCCGTCTGATCTCGCAGAGCCGGATCGACCGGGGCAAGGCCATGTCGCAGAAATACGACGCAGTCTTCGACCGGATCGAGCGCGAATATGGCATCTCACGCGGGGTCCTGCTGGCCTTCTGGGCGTTCGAAACCGACTACGGCGCGTTTCAAGGCGATTTCAACACCCGCAACGCACTGGTCACGCTGGCCCATGACTGCCGCCGCCCTGAGTTGTTTCGACCCCAAATCTTCGCCGCGCTGGAGCTGTACAGTCAGGGCAATTTCGACCCCGCCCGCACCACGGGCGCCTGGGCCGGAGAAATCGGCATGGTCCAGATGCTGCCCCGCGACATTCTGGAAAACGGCATGGATGGGGATGGGGACGGCAAAGTCTCACTAAAAACCTCGGCCCCGGATGCGCTGATGTCGGGGGGCAAGATGCTGTCCCATCTGGGTTGGCAACCGGGCCAGCCCTGGCTGCAAGAGGTCACAGTGCCCGCGCAAATGGACTGGTCCCTGTCCGGACCGGGCAAACCGCGTGCCGTGTCCGACTGGCAGGCCATGGGTGTCCAGGCGCGTAGCGGGTCTCTGTCCAACCTGCCTGCCTCGCTGATCCTGCCGCAGGGGCACAAGGGGCCGGCCTTTCTGGCCTATCCGAATTTCGACGTCTATTTCGAATGGAACCAGAGCTTCACCTACGTGCTGACAGCAGCCTATTTCGGCACAAGGCTGGAGGGCGCACAGATCTACGACGCGGGCAATTCGGCAACTGGCCTGTCGGGCGCTCAGATGAAACAGTTGCAGAGCAAACTGCAGGCGCGTGGCTATGACGTGGGCAAGATCGACGGCATTCTAGGCGCAGGCACGCGAGCGGCGGTGCAAGCGGAGCAGGTGCGGCTGGGACTGCCCGCAGATGCGTGGCCAACGGCGGAGTTGTTGGGGCGGTTGTAAGACAGCGCCCGCTTATAGCCCAAAATGGAAAGTCCATTTATTTTTCGATCCAAATCTAAATCAACTCGTCAGATTTAAGGTCTCAAAAGGATCTATGTATGATTGAAAGCGGCTATGGACAGAATAGGCGCCCCCAGAACTCGTGCACGTTTTTCTGTTCAAGAGACAAGTGCTCAACCTCAACAAGTTCAAGAATCTTATCTCCATTGTCTGACACGTGCCCAAAAAGCGTGAGCTCAATCTCTACGCCGTCTTGGATGTATTGAAACACCTGCGTTGGCCCGAACACCTGAACCGGATCAGAACTGATGAATACCATCTCTCCAGAGATGGGTATCAAAACACTTTCGATATAGAAGTCCGCCTCTGGAGCAATATCCAGAACCTCCCCATTCTCTTTGTGGCCATCCCACTGGACCTCACAGAGCATTGTATCATCATCAATCTTCAAGACATAAGGCTCGCGATCGCGAATGAAGGGTTCCGGCGGCCAAACCTCGTCAGCAGGAGCTGAGTGCGCCAATGCAGACAACAGAGTAGCCAGCGTTACAATATTTCTCATCTTCTTTCCTTAGCAGTGCTCGAAAAATGCCATGATGCACTCTGCTCGCATATTTCGCACATGAGAGAGCTCTTGAGGGCTCAGCGTTGAGGCAACCCTGTTCATAAAGTCGTATCTGACGGGGTGCTCCTTCCCATCTCTGAGTGAGATACTGACCCACATGACGGCTTTCTTCAGATCTTGCTCAACGCCAACACCATTCGCATACATGGCTCCCAAGAGGCCCTGAGACGGCGCGTGCCCCTTGCGGGCCCCAAGAGAAAGCCACATGAAAGCCTCTCCGTTGTCCTGCCCGAATTCACCTTTCTTATAGTGCCCTCGACCTAGCTCATAGATCGCATTTTCATTGCCATTTTCGGCCGCCCGCTTAAACCAGTACTTTGATGCCTCTAGATCCTTTTCAACATCTTCAAGAAGCCCTTCCTTTCCACTTTGATACATCAAACCAAGCGTAAATTGGGCCGGGGGGTATCCCGAATTAGCCAAATCCAAAAGAAGACGTTCAGCCTTAGAGTAATTCATTTTTAAGTACTGATTTGATGCAAATTCATAATCCTCTTGAAAGCGCGCTTCCTTTTCAATCAATTCGACAATCTCTGGGCTGATGACAACCTCATCGGCAACCGCTCCGTTTACAAAATCATAGACAGAGGCGCCGTCGTTATTTTCAATCAAAACATTGGCCCCCTCTTCAATCAGGAGAGATACAACAGGAAGAGTTGGGCCCCCTTCGCGCAAAATATGCCAATGAAGCGGTGTCATTTTCAATGTTTGATCTGGCCTGTTTACATTGCCACCCGCAAAGATAAGAGACGAAGTGAAAAAGAGAGCATCCACTTCGTCTGGATCCAGAGCCGCCCAGATCAGGGGCGTCCTACCATCTTCCATGAAGCCATCCGCGACCTCGCCTTCAGCGACAAGCGGGATAACATCGAGCCCAGCTTCTAGGCTGAACATAAAATCGCGAGAGCAGAGTCTGTTGCACTCGGACGACTGCGCGTGCGCGATGCCAGCGAACATAGCAAGGATAGACGAAAGGATCGTTCTTCGCATTCTTGGACCTTTGGAAAGCCAATCTAGGTTGAGATCATCTTTGGTGACCAAATCAACTCACCCAACAGCAAATTGCATTTCCTGACTGTGATTGCCCTCAATGTTATTGAAAAGACACACTTGTTCGTGTTTGCCTCACTATGCGAGCGCGCCAAATGGATTGCGGTCGGTACTTGAAAAAAAATGGATGGGAGTGCAGCAACCAGATCGACAAATGATCTATTGCGCTGGCAAAAATGCTGAAATTTTGCGAAATCTCTTTGAACTGAAGCCAGTGGTCCAACAGATGGAAGGAAGTTCCAATCGCCCTTGCCCGACTGAAATCGTTTTTTGCAAAACCACGAAAGCCCGATGCTAAAGAACCGTTGTCGATGACGGTTATTCTTACAGAAACATACGGACAACTGGCGGAATTGACGGACGCGGAAAGTTCGCATGACCGGCGGAACGAAATCGCATTCTTGCTCGAATTTATGCTCAGTGAGTTGAGTCTGGTAAAACCTGGATCTTTGATCGAACCAAAGAGTTTAGCCCACGAATTCATATTGGCGATGATCGACAAACGCGAAGACGACGCAATCAACCTTGAAAACGCAATTCTCAACTTGGTGCGCGGTGCAGGTCCCAGCGAAGAACATGTATTGAGAGTCATGATGTTTATGTTCGCTCCAAACAGAGCTAACGGACTCAGCCAAACTCCGGACAACATCCAATGAACGTCAATATTGGCGCAAATGGCGGAATTGCCCACACGGATGGCGCTAATCGCAGCTAAAGGTAGCTGCGAGCCAAAGGCAATATTTGAGCATCGGGAAATCCCGAACTTCTCTGATGCCGCACGGGAGTGAAAACAGTCAGTGTCGCGAGGTTGGATGTCTGCAAAGCCCCGCATTGCAGCCACTGGTGAGAACGGCTAATTGCGCACTTCCTCCCTCACTCCGCACGCACAGGATACCGATCCCCTTTTTCATCAATCAAAACCAGCCTTCCCCCGCTGCGCACATAGAGGTCACATCGGCTGAATCCGTTTCGATAGGCGATACAGACGCTGCCATCCTCGGCAATGGAATAGGTTCCAAAGGCGGATTCTCCGCTGGCGTAAGTGTAGGAATAGGCCCCTCCGGCCGAATATTTAGACTGACCGTCGTCAAAAAAGGTCAAAGTCTGGCCAGCCAAGCCATTCAGCTCTTCAGCGGACAAAGGCGCGTCTCCGGGCTTTACGGCCCATTCGGCGGCAGATAGCGGGCTGGCGGATAGCAGGGCGAGCAGCAGGAAACGTATCATACAGACACCCTAGCCCGAAGCATCGTGAAACAGGCATAACGTTGCAGTGAGGGGGGTCAGGCGACCATCTGCTCGGCTTTTTTCAAATCGACCGAGACCAGCTGGCTGACGCCCTGTTCCTGCATGGTGACGCCGAACAGCCGATCCATCCGCGCCATGGTCACAGCGTGGTGCGTAATGATCAGGAACCGCGTTTCGGTCTGACGGCACATCTCGTCCAGCAGGTCGCAGAACCGGGTGACGTTGGCATCATCCAGCGGCGCGTCGACCTCGTCCAGCACGCAGATCGGGGCGGGATTGGCAAGGAAAACGCCAAAGATCAGCGCGGTTGCGGTCAGGGTTTGCTCGCCACCCGACAACAGGCTGAGGGTCGAAAGCTTCTTGCCCGGCGGCTGACACATGATCTCAAGCCCCGCGTCCAGCGGATCGTCGCTTTCGACCATGACCAGATTGGCCTCGCCGCCTCCAAACAGATGCTTGAACAGCATGGCGAAGTTCGAATTCACCTGTTCAAACGCCGTCAAAAGACGCTCACGCCCTTCGCGGTTGAGGCTGGCGATGCCGCTGCGCAAGGCCTTGATCGCTTCTTCCAGATCAGCCTTTTCACCATTCAGAGTATCGAATTCTTCCTGAACCTCTTTGCTGTCCTCTTCAGCCCGCAGGTTCACCGCACCCATCGCGTCGCGTTGACGTTTGTGGCGATTGACCTCGGCCTCGAGCGCGTCGGCGGCAGGCATCTGATCCGGGTTCACGTCCAACTGGTTCAGCAACTGGTTCGGAGTCAGCTGCTGATCTTCGGCAATCCGCTCGGCCGCTGCCGTGACGCTTTCCTTGGCTGCATCACAGCGTGCCTCGGCGGCCGCACGGGTTTCACGCGCCTCTGATGCCAGACGTTCCGCGTCACGTTCGGCCATGACAACCTCGCGCTGCTGAGCTTCGGCCTCAGCAAGCTTATCGGCGGCCTCGGCCCGGCGGGCTTCGGCAGCTTCGATCATCTCGTTCAGTTCTTCCCGTGCTTCAGCGATCTCGGCGGGCGCTGCCATGGCCTCAGAGAGTTCCTCTTCGGACCCCTCTTTGCGGTCGGCCAGTTCGGAAATCCGCTTCTCGGCGGTCTCCAACCGGTGCTTCCACCCGCTGAGGTCTTTCGTCACCTCCTGGCTGCGACGTGTCCGAGCCTCACCTTCGCGGCGCAACTCATCATGGGTCGAGCGGTGGGTCAGCATGGTGATCCGCGCGGCTTCGACCGTTTGTTTGATGTCTTCGACCTGCGCGCGCGCACTGTCGAGGTCGCCCAGTTCGGCCAGCGCGGCTTCGGCCTCACGCAATTGCGCGCGGGCAGACATGGCATCGTCCTTGTGGCGATCCACGGACAGGGTCAGGGTTTCCAGCCTGCCCTGCGCCAGATTGCGATCTGCTTCGGCACGCGACAAGGCGCGGGCGGTTTCGGCCATGCGCTGATCGGCAGCACGGCGGGCCTCGCGCGCGCGGCGGTCGGCTTCGGTGACATCGGCCAATTGCCGCGACAGGGCCTCATGCGCGGCGCGGGCACCGTCGGCCTGCGCTTCGGTGCGGGCAAGTTCCTGCTTTAGGGCCTCCAGCTTGTTCAGCTGCTCCAACCGCAAAGCGGCTGCGCTGGGGGCATCTTCGGCCCAGGCGCGGAACCCGTCCCAGCGCCACAGATCACCCGAGCGCGACACCAAACGCTGGCCCGGTTTCAACGACACCTGCAACCGTGCGCCAAGCTCAGCATCCACCAATCCGATCTGCGCGATCCGGCGGCCAAGGCGATCCGGCCCCGAGACATGCAGCGCCAAAGGTTCGGCCCCTTCGGGCAGAGGCTGATCCGAGTCATAACCCGCGACCTGCACCCAACCTGATGGCCCATCGCCCTCAACCAACGGTGCGCGCAGGTCGTCGGCCAAAGCGGCCCCCAGCGCCTTTTCAAAGCCCGGCGCGACGCGCAGCAGGTCCAGCACCTGCCCCCCTTCGGCGGTGTCCCGTTCGACCAGCTTGGCCAGCGCGATGGTTTCAGCCCGGATGGCCCCCAATTCACCCTCAGCCTCGGACCGTTGGGCGCGGGCCTCAGCCTCGCGCGCTTGCGTCTCGGTCCGCATCTCATCTGCGGCGGCCAGCGCTTCCTCGGCTGCTTCGGCAGCTTCGCGGGCCTCTTCTTCACCCTCTTGCGCCGCTTCAAATGCGTCATCCGCGCGCGTCAGGGCGGACTTGGCCTCGTCCACCGCCAGCCGCGCTTTTTCCTCTTCGCCCTCGGACCGGGTTAGTGTCTTACGGCTGTCTTCAACCAAACGCTGCGCCGACTGGTGGCGCGCGACCAAGCGGGCCATATCCTCGGTCTGTTGAGACAGATGGTCTTCGCGTTCCTGCAGGATCGAGGCCGCTTCGCGCGCCACCTCGGCGGCCTCGGCGACCTTCTCATCATGACCTTCCGCAGCCTTGATCAGCTCGCGGGCTTCCCATTCCAGGCGCTCGATCATTTCGCCTGCATCGCGATTCAGGCCCGTTTCGCGTTCGATATCGTTCCCGAGCTGCTGAATGCGGTTTGTCAGCGTCTCAATGGTCTGGCGCGCGCGGGTTTCCTGATCCGAGAGCTGATCACGCTGCACCTGCTGGCGTTGCAGGACGGCGGCGGCGATGGCCTCTTCCTCACGCAACGGGGGCAAGGTTTCCTCGATCTCGACGCGTTTGGCGGCGGCCTCGCGGGCGGCGGCCTCGGCGCGCGAGGCCTCGGTAATCCGGTCGCGCAGCTTGTCTTCGGCAACCTGGCGGGCGATGTCGGCCTCTTTCCACCGGCGATAAAGCAACATCCCTTCGGCCTGACGCAGCTGATCTCCGATCTCGCGGTAGCGTGCGGCCTGACGCGCCTGACGCGCCAGCTGCGCAAGTTGGCCGCCCAACTGCTCCAACACATCATCGACACGGGTCAGGTTGGCCTCGGTGCCTTTCAGCTTCAACTCGGCCTCATGCCGCCGCTGATAGAGGCCCGATATCCCGGCAGCCTCTTCCAGAATGCGGCGGCGAGCGCGGGGTTTGGCGTTGATCAGTTCGGCAATGCGGTTCTGCCCGACCAGTGCCGGCGAGTGGGCCCCGGTTGAAGCGTCAGCAAACAGCATCTGCACATCGCGGGCGCGCACGTCCTTGCCGTTGGTCTTATAGGCGCTGCCCACATCGCGGGTGATGCGGCGGATGATCTCCAACTGGTCGCTGTCATTGAAGCCCGAAGGCGCCAGACGTTCCGAGTTGTCCATGGTCAGGACCACTTCGGCAAAGTTGCGCGCGGGTCGCGTGGCCGCCCCGGCGAAAATCACATCCTCCATGGCGCCACCGCGCATGGATTTGGGACGGTTTTCGCCCATCACCCAGCGCAAAGCCTCAAGAAGGTTGGATTTACCGCAGCCATTGGGACCCACCACACCGGTCAACCCGTCCGCAATGATCAGATCGGTCGGATCAACAAAGCTTTTGAAGCCGGTCAGTTTGAGTTTGCTAAAGCGCAAAGGCGGCCTGTCCCATGATTCCTAATACAGGGAAGTCTGCGCAACGGATTGGGGCCGAGTCAACGGATATACGCAGGATATGGGCGATGGGCCCGAGTTATCCACAACATCTTGGCAATTTCACGCGCAATGTAACGCGCGCTAGTAGGGTGTGCATTCGAAGACCTGATAGCCGGAACTGCCGGAATAACCATAGTTGACACATTCATAAGACCGCAAAAGCAGCGCGCCGAAGATCAGCTTTTCCCCCAGTTCCTGATCACAGCCCAACACGCCTACCGTCACCGCCGCATCCCCCAGAACATCCATCAACGGACAGCCCGAGACCTGCGCCATGGCCAGCGCCGCCCGATCGCGCATCGGCCCAAGGCGCGGCGCGTATTGAGAGTTCACCCGCACCGCCTCGGCCAATGGGCCGCGCACGCGCACGTCAAAGACACTGCCATTCACCGCAACCCGCGTTGCAGGCATATCGCGGAAATGAGGCGAGCCACCGGAACAGGCAGCAAGCAGCAGGACAGGGAGCAGGCGCATCATGCTGCCGTTCTAACGGTGATATGGTTAACGAAGCCTTACCGATCACCAACGCGCAGGACCTGCCCAAGGCGTCGAATACCCTCGCGGATGGTGTCCTCATCGGAATTTGAAAAACTCAACCGAAGGGTATTTTCACCACTGCCATCCGGGAAAAACGCCTGACCGGGAACAAAGGCCACTTTGACCGTGTCCAGAGCTCGGGCCAAAAGCGCTGCACCACTATTCCCTGCGGGAAGCGTCAGCCACACGAACATCCCGCCCTCGGGTTTCGTCCAAGAGACCCCGTCGGGCATATTGGCCTGCAACGCGGTCAACATGGCATCACGACGCGCGCGATAGGTCTGCCGGACCTTGGGGATATGGCTTTCGAAACAGGCCTGCGCCACCTCATGCACGGCCATCTGGTTGATTGTGGCCGAATGCAGATCCGCCGCCTGTTTCATCAGCACCAGCTGCGAGATGATGGGTTTGGCCGCCACAACCCAACCAACCCGCAACCCCGGCGACAGAGTTTTCGAGAAGCTACCGCAATAGATCGTCCGACAGGCCTCAATCGATCCCTTCCGCGCTTGCTCCAGCGCCAGAATCGGAGGGATTGGCGCGCCATCATAGCGCAGCGCCTGATAGGCCCCGTCTTCGATGACCGCACAGTCCAGATCCTCGGCCAGATCCAGCAGCGCCTCACGCCCGCGCAAATCGACAGTTTCACCCGTGGGATTGGAAAAATCCGGCGAAAGATACGCGAATTTGACCCTGCTCGCGCCTGCGGCTTTTCGATACTCCTCGGCCCCCTGATTGCCGGGAATGCGGAGCTGGTCGAAACGCGGTTCATACGCTTTGAACGCAGAGATCGCCCCAAGATAGGTCGGCCACCCGACCAGAGCGGTATCGCCCGGAGATAGAAACAGCTTGCCCAAATAGTCCAGCGCCTGCTGCGAGCCCGAAGTTATCAGGATGTTGTCCATATCACACACGACCCCGATTGAGGCCATATGGTCGACCAGCCATTCGCGCAGCGGTGCGTATCCTTCGCTCACTGAGTATTGCAGCGCTTGCGCCTGCCGGTTCGGACCAAGGGCTGCCTGAAAGGCCTGCGCAAACGCGTCCGCCGGAAACAGGGCAGGATCGGGGATACCGCCGGCGAATGAGATGATATCCGGCTGATCCAGGAGTTTCAGCAACTCCCTGATCTCGGACGCTTTCATGTTCTGCGTCCGAGTGGCGAATAGCGGATTTGTGGTCATTGGGCTCCTCCGATCTCAATGCGCGCAGCCTATGCAGACACCAAGTAAAGTCAATAATGCTGACCTAATGTTTCACACGATGTGAAGCCCTGTTCTTGAACCCGCGCACGCCCTGTGGTCATATGTTTTGACCAATTTCGGACGACCCTATGCCCTTTCAGAAAATTCAGACCGAAAAGCTATCGATTGCTGTGGTCCGGCAGATCGAGTTGCTGATCCTGCGTGGCATCCTGCGCCCCGGTGAGCGATTGCCGTCGGAACGAGAACTGGCCGAACGGATGGGAGTCTCGCGCCCGTCCCTGCGCGACGCCATCGCCGAATTGCAGGAGCAGGGCCTGCTGACCGCAAAAGCCGGATCGGGGATCTACGTGGCCGAGGTGCTGGGATCTGCCTTTTCGCCAGCGCTGATCCGGTTATTTGGTAGCCACGAAGAGGCGGTCTTCGACTACCTCTCCTTCCGCCGCGACCTCGAGGGGCTGGCGGCCGAGCGTGCCGCGCGTCTGGGATCGACCAGTGATCTGAAGGTCGTTCAGGCGATCTTTGACCGAATGGAGGCCGCCCATGAACACAACGCCACCCAAGATGAGGCGCAACTGGACGCGGATTTCCACATGGCCATCATCGAGGCCAGCCACAACGTCATCATGCTGCATATGATGCGGTCGATGTATGACCTGCTGCGTCAGGGTGTCTTCTATAATCGCCAAATGATGTTCCAGCAGCGCACAACCCGCGACGCCATCCTTGACCAGCACCGGGCGATTAACAGCGCCCTGCAAGCCAGAGATCCGGCTGCGGCGCGGGACGCGGTTGAACGGCATTTGAACTTCGTCGAAAGCAGCATGGCCGATCACCTCAAGGCCGAACGGAACGAAAGAATTGCCCAGATGCGATTGGCCCAAGAGACGAGTGCGGGATAAATTCTTAAGCCTTCGGGTGACGCGCTGAAACTTGACGTTTCATGTCTTCATAGTCTTGCTGAGTCAGACTAACACCGTGAAACTGTTTCTTTAGTCTGCGTCGCTTCCAACCGCGGGGCCAATTTAGTTCCTCCAAGGTAGTGAAAGCATACATATCGCCTCGAATATGAACCTTTCTCATGCCCAAATGCTCCGCCATAAAATCCAAACATTTTTCTGAGAAAAAGCTGATGTGCTGACCGGTTTCAAATGCCCAATACCACCAATCCATTCCAGGAGTATTGTCAGGGTCGAAACACGTTGCCGAAAAGAAAACCGTATCGAAACCGAATTCCTCTCGTGCTGCTTGCAGATGGGATAAAGGGTTGGGCAAGTGCTCAAGTACTTCGAATGCCGTCGCAATTTGATAGGCACCTTCGATCGCCTCAAAGCCACGAGCTACAAGATTGTCCGCGTAAGGGTCTGACCAATAGAAATTCAAACCTCTGTCCCTGAGCCCGCGGACGAGCAACCCATACCCTCCACCAAGGTCGATACCACGGGCGTTTTCCAAACCGTTGGACCGCATGACAGTCGAAACAGTTTCGATATTTCCAAGATTTCGAGCGACAATGCCGGTGTCTGTTAAGGCAATCGCGTCACTATAAGCTTCATCTAACCAATCCGGGCTGTCCGCCCAGATATAGCCACAGCTTTCATCCAAAAAATACTTGGCATGGTGACGCCCGATAACCTTGGTTTCAAATAGAAACCGTCCAGTGCGCCCGGTCAGCGGAGACAATGTCATAAATGTAGGACTCCTTTCGGTTTTGGACGCATTTCGCACAACTTGACGACCTGTTCCAGTGGAGTGCGGCCTGTTGGTCAAAGGCCGCGCAACTTTCGGATCACGTTGCTAATCCAGAGGTTTCTAGGATTCAGCGGCTTGGTATCATAGTATTTCAAACCCGGGAAAGCTTTCTGTGTCTCTCGTTCCCCTCGCAAGTTCAAAGGTTCAGAAATTATTCGGCGGCTGATTTCATCAAGAACAACAGGGTTTTGGCGTTCCGCCTCGATTACGCGGCGCATTTCCGCATGGTAAGCGTCCATCGACTCGGATCGCTGTCCGGCGCGAAAACGGAAGGCGCCGATGCGGGCATGCACGGGGACAAGCGCAGTATGGCGCAGGAAACGCAACCAAAGTTCGCCGTCGACGGCAAGCTTCAGTGACTCGTCCAGACCGCCCCCGGCCTGCTCCCAAAGGTTGCGTCGCCAAAAGGTCGATTCCTGCTGAATCCATTGATAGTCACCGGCTAGAAACCGTTGATACGAGACCGGTCTGGGCCGATGCGAATGCAGAATGGCCCCGGCCTCGTCAATTGTGGTGATCCTGCCAGTAATCCAGTTCAGGTCTGGCTTCAGCGCGAAAAGCGAGCCAACCAGATCAAGCCCCCCCGGCATCAGCATATCATCTGAGTTGATCCACCCCATGACATCACCAGTAGCAAAGGAAAACCCCTTGTTGACCGCGTTGGCCTGCCCCGTGTCGGGTTCTGAAATGATATGCGCAAACGCGTTGCGATAGCGCGCAATGATGTCAAGTGACCCGTCGGTGCTGCCGCCGTCCGACAGGATCAGTTCAAGGTTGGGATAGGCTTGATCAAGGACCGAAATGATGGTTTGTTCCAGAAACTCGGCACAGTTCAGGTTTGGGATAACCAGACTGATCTTGGGCATGTCCATTGGCTTTAATCCTTCTGCTCGAACCCGTTCTGAATCTCAGCGTCGTGGGTATCGCCCGCAGATGCTCGGAATGGCAAAGGTCTCATTTCAGCAACGCTTTAGGTATACGGCGCCCACTGCCGCGGCCCATATGTTCGGTCTGGGCAAGTGTCAGAAGACCCGGGTCGATAAACAGCCGGTTGCCCGCCTTCCGCATTGCCCGGTGCAACATAACATGTTCGCAGGTGATTTGACCCATTTCGTCCCGTGCGTAGTATCGTGCCGACTTCAGAGCTTCGGTCTTGTAAATTCCCAGCCCGCCAAACGCGCTATCGACCTCAATCAGCGGAGAGTTTGTGGGGATTTCGTACTGCCGGTTATAGATCCACTTGCGCAACATGTGCCGCCACCAAACACTGCGCAGTATTCTGGGAGGTTTGAGCGAAGTCACCTGCTGCCAAGGGTCGGTTTCGCACCAACCCGCCCGGCGCAGCGCATACAGGTCGTAGTAGGCAGGCTGCGAGTTCGCAAAGACCGCGTCCCAGTCTGGTGTCTGGCGCGCCGCAGCCCTCAGAACCTGATCCGCATCTAGCCGCGCATTCGGGCCATCCATGTCCAGGACCATCGTAAGCGGATACAAGGGCTGGCCGGAAAACAGATGTGTCAACGCGGCGTTTCTGGCCGACGCAATACGCTCGACCCGCTCTGTGATCTGCTCGACCAAACCGTCCAGAACAAGTATTTCAACACTGAAGCTTTGGGCGGCGTATCGCTGGAGCGTTTCATCGGTGGTGTCTGTGTTATCGTTTGTCGCAATAATGACGCGACTGCCTTCAAGGCGCTCCCGCAGTCGTTCAATGCAAAGCAACGTCTCGCCAAGGGCTTTGCCACCGTTCCGGACCACACCAAGTATGTTCATCAAGAATCCAATCGCCAGAAAAAGGGCCCTAAAAACGCATTGACCCGAAAGCAAGCTTCCGGGTCAAAGGGCAAAATTCATGGGAATGTCAGTGCAGCTTGGCGCCGACATCCGCAATCGACTCGTCGATCAGCTTGTTCGCCTGCGTCGCAGTCATCTGCTTCGCCAGAACGGCGTTGGCAGCGGAAACCGCAACCGAGATCGCTTGATCGCGAACTTCTTTCACTGCCGACGCTTCTGCCGACGCGATCTGATCCTGCGCAGTTGCCAAACGGCGCGCGATGGATTGTTCCAGATCGGCCTTGGCTTGCTCGGCCGCACGGTCTGCATCTTCCTTGGCGGCGGCAACGATGGCGTCGGCCTGACCCTGAACTTCGCGCTGCTTACGCTCGTACGAGGCCAGCAAGCTGCGCGCTTCTTCATGCAGGGCGCGGGCTTCGTCGAGTTCAGACTTGATGCCCTCGGCGCGGTTGTCCAAGGCACCACCGATCATGCCGGGGACCTTGAAGTAGAACAGTACCGCGATGAAGACAATGAAGCCCAGAAGAACGACAAAGTCAGTGTTGCCAAGCGAGACGAACGGGCCTTTGGCTGCCAATGCGGGGCTGGCAGCACCGAAGGTCAGGATAAGGGCAAGAGTGTTCCGCATGTCACTTATCCTTTCATCTGCGTGTCAACAGCATTGTCGATGGCTTTGGCATCCGCCTCGCCGCCCAGTGCAGTTACCAGTTCAGCCGCCGTATCCTTGGCAACCACTTGAATGCTTTCCAGCGCACTGGCACGGATGTCGGCAATTGCCTTTTCCGATTCAGCCGCCTTTGCAGCGATTTCCGCATCCGCCTTGGCAATCGCGTCATCCAGACCAGACTGGATTTCTGCGCGGGCTTCCGCTGCGATACGCTGTGCCTCAGAACGGGCATCGGCCAGCGCCTTGTTATAGGCCTCTTCGGCCTCGACCGCTTTGGCCTTCAGATCTTCGGCCGCAGCCAGGTCATTTGTAATGGTCCCCTGACGTTCAGCCAGGATTGCCGCGATGCGGGGCAAAGCCACGCGGGACAAGACCAGAAAGATGACGACCAGCGTAATGACCAGCCAGAAAATCTGGTTGGGGAACCAATCGAAGCAGAGCTGTGGCATCCCGATGGCAGAGCCATAGGAGTCGACGCACGAGCCGGCTACCTCTTCTGTAAGGGGTTCAGTCGCCATGATATCCTCCGTCGGAAACTTGTCTTTACAACAGATGGGCCGCTATGGCTTGGGCCCACCTGCGCGTAAGGATCAGGTTCCGCAGATTATACGGCGAACATCAGCAGCAGCGAGACCAGGAATGCGAAGATCCCCAGGGCTTCTGCGAACGCGATACCGATGAAGAGGGTTGCGGTCTGCGAAGCAGCCGCCGAAGGGTTGCGCAGGGCGCCGGCCAGGAAGTTGCCTGCAACGTTGCCCACCCCGATTGCGGCTGCGCCGGAACCGATTGCTGCCAGGCCTGCGCCGATGTGTGCGAGATCGCCTTCCATGATGTTTCTCCTTACGAATTGGAAGTTTCGATGTTTGGGTATCGGACCTTAGTGCGACGGATGCAGCGCATCTTTCAGATAAACACAGGTCAGAATGGTGAATACGTAGGCCTGAATGAAGGCCACCAGGACCTCAAGACCATACATTGCAGTGATCGCCAGAACGGACACAGGCGAGATCACGGCGACCGCAGCGAAGCCCGCGAAAACCTTGATAACCGCGTGGCCCGCCATGACGTTACCGGCAAGACGAATAGAGTGGCTGACCGGGCGCACGAAGTACGAGATCAGCTCGATGATCGCCAGGATCGGGCGCAGGGCCAGAGGCGCGCTGGAAACCCAGAACAGGCCCAGGAACGCAGCACCGTTTTTGACGAAACCCAGAATGGTCACGGTCAGGAACACGGCCAGCGCCAGCGGGATGGTGACCGCGAAATGCGAGGTTGTGGTGAACGAGGTCGGGATCAGGCCCAGGAAGTTGGCGCAGACAATGAACATGAACAGGGTCATGACATAAGGGAAGAATTTAACGCCTTCCTTGCCGCAGATGTCTTCCAGCATCTTGTAGACGAACCCGTAGGTCAGTTCCGCGATGGACTGCGTGCGTGTCGGAACAATCGCGCGCTTCGATGTCGGCAGAACCAGCAGCAGGATCACAGCAACAATCGCCAGAAACAGCCACAGGGTCACGTTGGTGATGGTGAACATGCCAACAGCGCCGTCGCCAAACAGCGGTTTGACGATGAACTGGTCCATTGGGTGGAATACCAGGCTGCTGCCTTCTGCTGCGGTGGTCTCAGTTGCCACGTTCAGTCCCTCTCGTCCTTCTTGGCAGCCGTCGCCGCCATTTGTTTCTCTTGGGCCTCTTTCGCGCTGCGGAGCATAACCTTCACGCCCGCGACAAGGCCCAGCAATGTGAACAGCACCAGAAAAATCGGGATTGTCCCGAGCAGGCTGTCCAGCCCGTATCCGATGCCAAATCCGATCCCCAGACCGGATACCATTTCGATGACCATCCTCCAGGCAAGCTCGCCTCCGGATACGTCAGCATCTGCGCGAGGTTTGGGCGCTTTGGCCTTTTTCGCCGCCGTGATCTTGGCCTCAAGCTGCGCCATACGCTGCTTTTGGTCATTGTCGGTCACGGGCGTTTCCCTCGTACAGTCTTGAGGCTAGGTGCTAAGGGGCAAGGGGCGCAGAGTCAACGGGCTTGCGCGCCCGAATTGACGCAGGTTAAGCATTTGTTTTTAAAGTCAAAATGTGACCCTTCGGATTCACTAAGCCGCACAGACGAAGGACTAAATCAGGCATTCCGCCTAAAATACCATATTCAACCCTTTGGTTGATCTTTGACTTCCGCGCCTTGGCGCATCCGCCGAACAATGCGCCCATCGATCAGCAAAAGCCCGGCAAGGATCGCTGCCATACCAAGCAAATGCTCGGGGCGCAGGGCCTCTTGCAGCACCCATGTTCCCAGCACCAGTGCCGATATCGGCGCGATCAGGGTGACCGTCGAAACATTCGTTGGACCCACTTTGGGCAGCAGCCAATAAAACACGATGAACGCCGCCGAGGTCAGGACAAATCCGATCATCAGCAGAGACGCCCAGGTCTCAAACCGGGTGACCTGAGGTACCCCCTCTTGCCAGAGGGCCAGCGGAGTGATTGCCAGTGTTGCTCCGGTCAGAGCCAGGGCAACCAGAACCACGGGCTGCATATCCCGGAACGCACGCGCGAAGTTGACAGAGAAGGCATAGCAAACCGGAGCCAGCAGGATCAGCAAAATGGCCCAGAACTGGGAACCTGCCCCGGAGTAAAGAACCGGCAGCGACAGCACGACAATTCCGGCGAACCCACAGACCACGCCCAGAGACTTCAAGACGGTCGCGCGCTCACCCCCCGGCCAGAAATGCGAGACGATGACCGCGAAGGCAGGCGTCGTTGCATTCACGATACCCGCCACACCGGCACCGATATGCTGCTGGCCCAGCGCGTAAAACGCGAATGGCGCGGCATAGCTAAGCGCACCAAACCCCAGCAAGGCAATCGCGCGGTTGACTGACAGGCGTACATTGAGACGAGCGCCAATCACATAGATCCAGCATCCCAACGCTCCGAACCCGACCCGCCCCATGGACACGGAGAGCGGCCCGAGTTCGCGTAGCAAAATGGCGTTGAACATGAAGGACATGCCCCAGCCAATGCCGAGGATACAGATCACCAGCCAGTATTTCAGCGGCATTCCGACACCCATTTGCAAGTCACGTCGCAGCATCGCGATGGGCTGCAAATTGTCAAACCGGTTCCTGCGTATTAGGAACGTGCCATGTCTAGCGATCTCGATACTGTTTTTGCCGCTTTGGCCGATCCGACCCGACGCACCATCCTTGCGATGCTGCTGGAGGATGACATGGCCGTCACCGATGTGGCCGAACCGTTCGAGATGTCGCTGGCCGCGATCTCGAAACATCTGGTCATTCTGACCCGGGCCGGGCTGATCAGCCAGGAAAAACGCGGGCGGGTGAAATGGTGCAAGCTAGAGCCGGACGCTCTGCGCGCCGCCTCGGTCTGGATGCAGGGCTTCGGGCAGTTCGAACCCGTCAATCTGGACGCGTTCGAACGGTTTTTGGAAGTCGAGCTGCCTTCGGGGGAAGATCCCTAAGTTATCTGACCACGAAGACCGACATCTTCGAATGCTGCGCCAGTTTCCCGGCATGGCTCGTGAAGATGTAGTCTGTGATCCGCGGGGCATGGGTGCCGACGACGATCAGATCCGCGCCAATGTCGTCAGCAGCTTTCGCAAGGTCCCCGTCCACTTCCGCGGCCACATCGACAGAGTGGATATTGCGCGTCTCAACCTCAGTGCCACTCAGTTTGCCGATCTCGTCTGCCAGCGCCGAAAGGCTTTCGGCAATCGCCTCATCCGTTTGCAAGGCCTCACCAGGCTGCATACCCGTCACGCTGACGAGGGTAACCTTGGCGCTCTGCCATTTGGCGATTTCAGCCGCGACTGCAGTTGCCTTCTGGACCTCAGGCGGCATGTGCAAGTCGACAGGGATCATGATGTGATTGTACATGATGTCCTCCTCTCTCCGAGTTTGAGACTAGAGGACAACGCAATTTGGGGCCTTGATCTGGCTCAACCCCGCAAAAGGGCCAGTTTACCCCTCCTGACTGTATTCTACACCGGTGATCACACCGGTCGCATCGGCCCGGCAAATCCAGGGCGCTTCAGCACCTGTCACAGAGAGGCTCACGATCGTTCCCGTTGCCTCTGACTGCGTTGAGGTCGCCTGAACATCGCCAGATGCCACCCCTGTTTCCGCCGAGACCAGCGCCTCACAACTGGCCTGCAGATCTGATCCCTTCTGGTCAGAGACGGTTGGGGCACAGGCACAAAGAAAAAGCACCGTTCCAATCACGAAAACTCGGGTCATTTTTGCGTTCCTTTCGTGCAATGGTCGAATTCTGCCACGGCTGGGATCAGGCGCCAGGGTCATTCTGGCGCTGTTTGCGGAGCGGGCGCTTCGTCTTTCAACAGCATGAGAAGCGCGAGGATGGTCAGCCCGACCCCACCCAGAATAAGGCCCGTCGGGATGCCGTTGCCCAGCGCCATCTCCCACAGGATCACCCAGCTTGGGACAAGATAGGTATAGGCCATCACCTTGGCCGAAGGCAGGCGCAAAGCGGCGAACTGCACCAGTACAAAACTGACGGCGGTTGCAAAGAAAGACAGGTAGAACAGGCCCAACCAGACGATACCCGGAAGGTTGGCCCAATCGGTTGCAAGGATATCGCGCCAGCCAAAGCCGGTCAGCAACAGGCACCCGGCGACGAGCGTGCCGAAGGTAAAGACAACAGCTGGCTCGCCCCGGTTCAGTTTCCGCACCATCGGGGTGTAGATCGCATGGGCGACACAGCCCCAGAAATAGATGATCTCGCCCCCGCCAATCGAAAACACCCGGAACGCCTGCCAATCCGCGCGAAAGATCACCCAAAGTGCACCTACTGCACCGGCCACTAAGGCTAGCGCCATCCGGGGCGTTATGATCTGACGCAACAGCGCCCACCCGGCGATGGCGGCGATCACGGGCGTCAAGGTGAACACCGCAGCCGCGCTGACCGGAGGGGCGGTCTGCAGCCCGTAGAACATCAGCACGAAATAGGTCCCAAACAGCCCACCCAGCACAAGATACCGCCAAGGTGCCTGTGCGGCGCTGCGCGGCAAACCGGTGGTGGCCAACGCGGCAAGACCGATCACACCTGCGGCGATCCCGAACCTCACCGCATTCAGCGCCGCCGGGGCGATCTCATTGGCGATGATCGACCCCAGTGAAAAACTGCCCGCGACCAGAGCCGAGAACGTCAGCATGGCCAGATGGCCACGCGTCTGTGGGCTCATGGCAGCCAGCCCTTGGACTGGTCTTTCAGAAAATGCAGGAATGATTGCACTTTGGTCGTGCGATGCAGATCGACATGGGTCACCAGCCACAGCTTACCGGACCATTCCGGCAGGGGCTCCATGACCTCTTCGAGTTCAGGATGGCGCGCGGCCTCCCACCGGGCCATGAAGCCTATCCCTGCCCCGGCCAAAACCGCCTCGCCACAGGTGAAGTTGTTGGAACACAGAAAGGTCATCGCCTCGGCTGGCGTATTTGCCCGTAACCAGCGCGAGAACGGCGCGCGGTTGTTTTCATCGTCATTGCACACAAAGGCGTGTTTGCCAAAATCTTCCACCCCCAAGGGTTTGCCGCGCCGGGCGATGTAGTCCTTGCTGGCGTACAGCCCGACCTCCTGCGTGACAAAAGGCTGTACAACATTGTCTGGCTGATCGGGCGCGGCACCGGCGCGGATGGCCACATGCGCCTCACCGTATTCCAGCCGGAACAGGCGATCGCCGGTCAAATAGCGCACGATCAGGCCCGGATGCGACCGCTGAAACTCGGTCAATGTCGGCACGACCAGCGGCGCCAGCGACGCCAGCGAGGTCACGACCAGCTCACCCGAGACATCATCGCCGCGGCCCTTCATGCGACCGACCAGCTGGTTGAACTGATCCTCGGTCGCTTGGGCCACGCGCAACAGGTCCTCACCCGCTTCGGTCGGCGTGTACCCCCGCGCATGACGCTGGAACAGCTTCACGCCCAGACGCGCCTCGATGGCGTCGATATGGCGAATGACCGTCGCATGATGCACGCCCAGAACCTCGGCCGCGCCGCTGACCGTTCCCATGCGGGCCACCTGATACGCGGTTCTGACTTCGTCCCAATTGTCCATCACGACCTCTTAATGTGCAATTTCAAACAATCAATGTTGACTTAGCCGAGTTTTGTTCGTCAACGCAACGCTCATATTGGGAGCAGAGCGAAATTTCCCCAATGAGGACATCATGACCAAAACAATCCTGCATATCGACGCCTCGGCCCGCCGCACCGGATCAGCAACCCGTGACCTGTCGCATCGCGTCGTCCAGCATCTTGGCGCGGAACGCATCATCCGCCGCGATCTGGCCAGCCCCCTGCCCCTGCTGACCGAGGACTGGATCGCCGCAAACTTTACCCCGGCAGACAAACGCGATGCCGTTCAGCGCGATCAACTGGCCCTGTCCGACGAGTTGGTGGACGAACTTCAACGCGCCGACACCATCGTGATCGGCCTGCCGATCTACAACTTCTCGGTCCCCGCCGTTTTCAAGGCATGGATTGATCTGGTTGCCCGGGCTGGTCTGACATTCTCCTACACCGAAAACGGTCCCAAAGGCCTTCTGACCGGCAAACGCGCCGTTCTGGCCATTGCGTCAGGTGGCACCGCTGTCGGGTCCGAGATCGACTTCGCCACCAACTACGCCAAACATGTTCTGGGCTTCATTGGTATCACTGACGTCGATGTGGTGGCCGCAGATCAAATGGCCCTCGACGCTGCGTCTTCGGTCGAAAACGCCCACAAAGCCATCGCGGATCTGGCCGCCTGACCTGAATACAAGTCTGCGCATCGGGTCACAGCCAAACGACCCGATGCCCCACTACGGCACGCGTGCCAGAAATCAAGGCGCAGCGCCCGCTCTTCTTCTGTTCAAAAATACCTCCGCCGGAGGCACGCGCCCTTCTGGGCGCGTTTCGGCACTATAGCCAGGTCGCCTCGCACCCGATCCGCTCGAAGAACGCAACCAAATCTGCACGCGGCATCGCAACGGTGCGATCATTCACCAAAGGATGCATATAGATCACATCCGCCTGCTGCGCAGCGGCGTCCATAAAGAACTGCACACCATTCTCAACCCCGTTGATCATCGCCAAAGGGCTAACGGCACCGGGGCGAATACCAAGGTTCTGCAATAACCGATCTGCGGACCCAAAGGATAGGTTGCCAATCCCCAGCTCAGCCCCCAAAGCCTTGAGATCGATCTCACGGCTCTGTTCCAGCGTCACCAGATAGTTGCGCTTTTTCTTGTCTCGCAGGTACAGGTTTTTCAACCGCAGGGCATTTTCACCCGGCACCATGAACTGGTCCTCGACCGCCTTCGCCTCCTCAACTGTGCGCAGCGGCACATGGGAATGCAGCCGATATTCCAGTCCCCAGGCATCCAACTGGGCCAATAACGCATCAGAGCTGAGCGGCAATGTATCCTGAAAGGCAGATGATGCGTCCATGAGACCCTCCTGTTTGACGCGCTCATCGCCCAACACGTGGGCAAATTCAAGCCACGACAGCCCACAAATTCGATGCTAGCGTGCCGCCATGAAAGTGACGCGCAACACCCCGGATCAGTTGATCCTGTCCAATACGCCCTGGCTGATCGGCCTCATGCTGGTTGTCTTCATCCTCTGCTTTGTTGGCGCAGGCATCTTCATGGCCACCGAAGGGGGTGAAGGCATCTTGTTCGGCATTTTCTTTGCCCTGTTCGGTGGCGGATTGGGCTTTGGCGCCTTCTGCGTCTTTGTGCGGCGTGTGCAGGTGATACTGGACCGTCAAAACAACAGCATCCTGATCCGCCGCCAATCCATCTTTGGATATGACGCAGTAGAACATGAGCTGTCGAACCTGTCCCATGCCGAGGTGGAAACCACCACCTCGAGCCGCGATGGGAACACGTCCAAGATGCATCGCCCGGTCCTGATCCTTGACAAGGGCATGAGCGCAGGGCGGCACCCCATTGTCCAAGCCTATGTCAGCGGAGGCGGTGCGCAACGGATGGTCGATGCGGTCAATGGCTGGCTTCCGGCCCGCAAGGTTGACTCTGGCAGCCAATCCGCCTAAAGCCCCTCCCAACATCCGGAAGCGTATGATCTTCCGGTCCCTTGAGTCGTTCAGGGATCGCCCCCCACCAGCGAGTTTCGCCCGTGGGGGCAATGCCATTTGGCATGACCCCCACGTGTAGTTCAGTGGGAGGGGGCGTTTGTGCATTTAACCGGCGCATCCTATGTAGGGCACGCCATCAGATAACCGGCACAGGAGGCCGAAGGCATGTTTGAAAATCTATCCGAACGCCTCTCTGGCGTCTTTGACCGGCTGACCAAACAGGGCGCCCTGTCCGAAGAAGACGTCAAAACCGCCCTGCGCGAGGTTCGTGTTGCCCTGCTTGAGGCCGACGTTTCGCTGCCCGTCGCGCGCGAGTTCGTCAAGAAGGTGCAGGAACAGGCGACCGGTCAGGCCGTCACCAAATCGATCACTCCCGGTCAGCAGGTCGTCAAGATCGTGCATGACGCATTGGTCGACACCCTGCGGGGCGAGGATGACCCCGGTGCGCTGAAGATCGACAACCCGCCCGCGCCGATCCTGATGGTCGGTCTGCAGGGTTCGGGTAAGACGACCACCACCGGTAAGCTCGCCAAGCGCCTGAAGGAAAAAGAGGGCAAGAAGGTCCTGATGGCCTCGCTGGACGTTTACCGCCCGGCGGCGATGGATCAGTTGGCGGTTCTTGGCACTCAGGTTGGCGTGGATACTCTACCGATCGTACCGGGCCAGAAGCCTGTCGATATTGCCAAGCGTGCCAAGCAGCAGGCAACGCTGGGCGGATATGACGTCTATATGCTCGACACTGCGGGTCGTCTGCATATCGACGAAGTGCTGATGGACGAGGTCGAGCAGGTCCGCAACGCGGTCGATCCGCGCGAGACGCTGCTGGTGGTCGACGGCCTCACCGGTCAGGTCGCCGTTGAAGTGGCCGAAGAGTTCGACGCCAAGGTCGGCATCTCGGGCGTTGTCCTGACCCGGATGGACGGTGACGGGCGCGGCGGTGCGGCGCTGTCGATGCGCGCGGTCACTGGCAAGCCGATCCGCTTTGTCGGTCTGGGCGAAAAGATGGACGCGCTTGAAACCTTCGAGCCGGACCGGATCGCCGGTCGTATTCTGGGCATGGGCGACATCGTCGCTCTGGTCGAAAAGGCCCAGGAAACGATGGAGATGGAACAGACCGAGCGCATGATGAAGCGCATGGTCAAAGGTCAGTTCAACATGAACGACCTGAAAATGCAGCTGGAACAGATGATCCAGATGGGCGGCATGCAGGGCATGATGGGCATGATGCCGGGCATGGGCAAGATGGCCAAGCAGATGGATCAGGCCGGTCTGGACGACAAGGTCCTGCGCCAGCAGATCGCGTTGATCCAATCCATGACCAAACGCGAACGCGCCAACCCGCAGTTGCTGCAAGCCAGCCGCAAGAAACGGATTGCCGCCGGTTCTGGGATGGAGGTCAGCGACCTCAACAAACTGCTCAAGATGCACCGGCAGATGTCGGACATGATGAAGAAAATGGGCAAGATGGGCAAAGGCAAGATGCTGAAACAGGCCATGAAGGGCATGTTTGGCAAAGGCGGCCCCAGCCCCGAAGACATGGCCGCAGGCATGGACCCCAAGGCACTGGAACAGGCCGCCAAGGCCATGGGCGGCAAAATGCCCGGCGGATTGCCCGGATTGGGTGGCGGCATGGGCCTGCCTCAGGGTCTCAGCGGATTTGGCAAGAAGAAGTGAACCTGATCGCCCAACATATCCCCCGGCTTGAGACTGAGCGCCTGATCCTGCGCGCTCCGTCCGGCGCGGATCTGGACGCGGACGCCGCGTTCTTTGCCACGGATGCGGCAAAGTTCGTAGGCGGTCCGTTGCGCCGGGATGAGGCATGGCGGGTGATTGCCTCGATCCTCGGGCACTGGTCGCTGCGCGGCTTTGGGTTCTGGAGCGCCGAGGAAAAAGAAACGGGCAACTATGTGGGCCGCATCGGCCTTTGGTTCCCCGAAGGCTGGCCGGAACCCGAAATCGGCTGGACCTTGATGAACAACGCCACCGGCAAGGGCTACGCGACCGAGGCCGCTTTGACCGCGCGCGCCTATGCCTATGACGTTCTGGGTTGGACCACGGCGATTTCGCTGATCGACCCGGACAATCACGCCAGCAAGGCCGTCGCCAAGCGTTTGGGCGCTGCATTCGATTATCACTATGAACACCCGAAATTCGGCACCACCGAGATCTGGCGTCACCGCGCGCCCGGCGATCTGGTGAATGGCGGCATGGAGGCCTACGTATGACCAACCCCGTGACACAGGCTGCAACGCTGCTGAAAGAGCATCGCGAAAGCATCGACCGGCTGGACGCGATCCTTGTCTATACGCTGGGCGAGCGGTTCAAACACACGCAGGCTGTTGGCAAGCTCAAGGCCGAACACGACCTTCCCCCGTCCGATCCATCGCGCGAGGCAGCGCAGATCGCACGGCTAGAAGACCTGGCGAAAGAGGCCGATCTGGACCCCGATTTTGCCAAGGCTTTCCTGAATTTCATCATTCAGGAAGTCATCCGACACCATAAGAAACACCAATCGTAGGCCGGGCTTCAGCCCGGCACCCCCAAAAGACACGCCCCAAAGGCGTGATGCCATTTAAAGGAGATACCACCATGGCAATGAAAATTCGTCTCGCCCGCGGCGGCTCGAAAAAGCGTCCCTTCTATCGCATCGTGGCTGCCGACAGCCGCATGCCGCGCGATGGCCGTTTCATCGAGAAACTGGGCACCTACAACCCGCTGCTGCCGAAAGACAGCGAAGAGCGCGTGAAAATGAACATGGAGCGTGTTCAGTACTGGCTGGATCAGGGCGCTCAGCCCACCGACCGTATCGCACGCATGCTGGAAGCTGCGGGCACCCGTGACAAGGCCGAGCGCAACAACCCCAACAAGGGTGCTCCGGGCAAGAAAGCTCAAGAGCGCGCGGAAGAGAAAGCTGCAAAGGCTGCTGAAGCTGCCGAAGCAGCTGCTGCACCGGCTGAAGAAGCTGCAGCAGAAGAATAAGCAGGCGGGCGCGTGCAGGATCAGGCTTTCACCGACGATTTTCGCACGCAGTTCGATCTGTTGATGCGGCTCCGGCGCGATGTGCGTCGGTTCCGCGCCGACCCTGTGGACGAGGCAGTGCTTACGCGCTGCCTCGACGCGTTTCTGCTGGCCCCATCGGTGGGGCTCAGCGAACCCTGGCGCGTGATCCGCGTCGAAAGTGAGGCCGCGCGCGACGCGGCTCTCAAGAATTTCCAAACCGCCAATGCGGACGCTCTGACCGGATATTCCGGTGAGAAAGCACAGCTATACAGCAGCCTCAAACTTTCGGGCATGCAGGAAGCGCCGGTGCAGTTGGCGGTGTTCTGCGATGACACCACCAGCAAAGGTCAGGGTCTGGGCGCGGGCACCATGCCCGAGATGCGGCGCTATTCGGTTGTCTCAGCCATCACCCTGTTCTGGCTGGCCCTGCGCGCGCAGGGGTTGGGGCTGGGTTGGGTCTCGATCCTGAACCCTGAACAGATGAACCGAGATCTGAATGTCCCGGACAACTGGCGGCTGATCGGCTATTTCTGCGTCGGCTGGCCGGAAGAAGACTCCGACACGCCCGAGCTGGAACGGGCCGGTTGGGAAGACCGCGATGCGACTCTGCCAATCGAGGTGCGCTAGACATGTTCGGATTGTTACGGCTTCCCATCCTGTTGCTGATCGCATTTATTGTCGGCGTGTTCTTTGAACGCTCGAACCAGCGCGAAGCCTGCGAGGGGATCGGGCAATGGCGGAACGGACTATGTATAACGGAAGGCTCAAATGAGTGATCTGATCTGCGTTGGCAGCATTGCGGGATCATACGGTGTGCGCGGCGAGGTGCGGCTGAAAAGCTTTTGCGCCGTGCCCGAGGATATCGAGGGCTATTCCCCCCTGACCGACGAAACCGGGCAGAAACGCTATCCCGTGGTCCTGACCCGTGCCATTAAGAACGGCTTTGCCGCCCGGCTGGGTGGGGTTGAGACCAAAGAAGAGGCCGACGCCCTGAACGGCCTGCGCCTGTATGCGCGGCGCGAGCAGCTGCCCTCTCTTCCCGACGACGAATTCTACCACACCGACCTGATCGGGTTGGAGGTTTACGACACCGGCGGCACCCTGCTGGGTCGGGTCAAATCGGTCCAGAACCACGGCGCGGCGGACTTACTGGAGTTACACGGGCCGGGCCTGAAATCGACTGTCCTGCTGCCCTTCACCCTGGACGCTGTACCGACAATTGATCTGGAGGCCGGTCGCATCGTCGCTGATCCGCCAGAAGGCCTGATCTGATGCGGCGCGTTCTGCTGCATCTGGGGTTGCACAAGACCGGCACCACCGTTGCGCAGTCGTTTCTCTACAAGAACCGTCAGCTGATCTGGCCGCATTTTTCACTGATCCTACCTTACAAGACCCGAAAAACCGGCCTTGCAGACGCGGCCACGCGGCATTCGATCTATCGTATGAACAGCACCCTGACCGAATTCGAAACAGGTGTGCATGCGCTGCTGGAACCGATCGACTTTGGCACCAGTCGCGGCCTCATCCTGAGCGAGGAAAACTTTGCTGGCCTGCGCCCCAGTCGCAACAGCGTCGAAGGGTACGGGGCGGCTCCGGAATTGGCGACGACGCTGGTGGATCAGTTGAACGCTCGGCTGGGGGCCGAGTCGGTCGATCTTACGATCTATCTGTCCCTGCGACAGCGTGAGGATTGGATGCGCAGCCTCTGGGCGCATGACCTGCGGCGGACGCGGCTGGTGCAGGACTATGACACGTTCCGGGAGGCGCTGAACCACCTGCCCTCCCCCAAGGAGACGGCGGATATGCTTCAGGACCGGCTGCCGCTGGTCAAGGTCCAGACCGAATGGATGGAGGACCTGCGCAAGCGGCGCTTTGGTCCGGGCGCTCCGTTTGCGGCATTCCTGAACCTGCCACGCGACAAGATGTTTAAACTGGTCGCGCCGGACCCGCACAAGGCCCGCCCGGCTGATGATGCCCTGCTGGAACTGCTGGCGCTGAACCGTTCCGCGCTGGACGACGCGGCCCTGATGGCGCAAAAGAAGGCCCTCATCAAACGCGCCAAGGACGATCTGGTTTCCCCGTCATGACAGATACACCAAGCAAATCCCACGGTCGCAAGGCCATCCGTCCCACCCTACAACCGCGCGAGTTGATGACGCCGACGCCGGATCTGCATGGCGTGTGGAAGGCCAAGATCATCACCCTGTTTCCGAGCGCATTCCCCGGTGTTCTGGGCGAGAGCCTGACCGGCAAAGCCTTGCAAGAGGGGCTTTGGCAGCTGGAAACGGTCGATCTGCGGCAGTTCGGGATCGGCAAACATCGCAATGTGGATGACACACCTGCAGGCGGCGGCGCGGGCATGGTGCTGCGCGCCGATGTTTTGGGACCTGCTATCGAACAAACCATGGCCGGTATCCGGGGCAACTGGCCCCTGATCTACCTCAGCCCGCGCGGCAAGCGCATGGACCAGCGGATGATGCAGAACCTCGCGCGCTGCGATGGGATGACCTTGCTCTGCGGTCGGTTCGAGGGCGTGGATGAACGCGTGTTGGAGCATTACGGCGTGCAAGAGGTCAGCCTCGGCGATTTTGTCATGACCGGCGGAGAGATTGCAGCGCAGGCTCTGATCGACGCCACCGTGCGGTTGATCCCCGGCGTGCTGGGCAATCAGGCCTCGACCGAGGAAGAGAGCTTTTCCTCGGGCCTGTTGGAACACCCGCAATACACCCGCCCCGCAGAATGGAACGGCCGCCCGATCCCCGAGGTGCTGATGTCCGGCCACCACGGCCGCATCGCCAAATGGCGCCAACAGATGGCCGAGGACATAACGCAGGAACGGCGGCCTGATGTTTGGGATGACTACACGAAATCACGCGACAGTTAGGCCGGTCAGGATGGGCCACCTTTCCACTGCGCCCAAATCTCGGGCGGGCCGCTGAAGACGTTTATGTCGACTTTTCCCTGAACCCCGGGCACCAACCCGGTGCCAGTGTATTGCCAGAACCTCCAGACCGCGCCGGGATAGACCTGACGGGGATGTCCCGCGACCGAGCGTAGCCAGAACTCGGTCTTTGACAGACGTCCGATGTCGGTATCCTGATAGAAATCAACTGTCGTGTAGACGATGGGTCGGCGGCCATAGTGACGTTCGAGAATATCAAGGAACTTTTGCGCCTCGGCCCGGACGGTATTGCCATCGGGGCGAAGGGTGCAGGTTTTCGAATGCGGCGTCCATTCCATGTCCAGCACATGCGGCAGGTCCGCGCCTTTCGGGACATTTTGAATGAACCACTGCGCCTGTTCGCGGGCCGGTCGGCAGAAATAATAGTAGTGGTATGCCCCCCATGGCACACCCGCCACCTGCGCGCCGCGACGATGTTCATCGAACATCGGGTCGATAAAATCCCCACCTTCGGTCGCCTTCATGAACACAAAGCTGACGCCCGAGGCCTTGGCCTGACGCCAGTCAATCGGCCCCTGCCAGCGCGACACATCCAGCCCATGAACCGGATAGAGGCCGGGATGTCGCCCGTCCCAGTCATGGGGGTCGGCGTCGCCAAAGTCGGGATAGATCACGGCGGGCGCGGTCCGGTCTACGCCCGGCGTGGCCTCGACGACCTGAGGCGGGGGCCCTCTGCGTCCGCAGGACATCAAAACAGCGGCCGCCAGGGCCAGCATGATTACAAATCGGGTCATTGTTTCAGCCTGAAAAACTGCTCTTGTAATTGACCTCAGAATGCCTGATCCGACGCACAAGGCAACGATGCATTTGCGGATTGGCAAAATCACACCGTTCACGCCTGCGATTTAGGCTTGATCCTTGCCCGCAAACCCCCTAAAGCAGCGCAATCCGGTGCCGCGAAATGCGACTCCGGTGTTTTGGTTTGTTTCATGGCGCACCGCTTGGCTTTCTTCGGCCAACGCGTGTCAGGGCAGACCGGACCAAAGGAACATTCGATCTGACCTCTGGCGGGCTGTTCGCAGGACCCGGTGAAGACCAAGAGCTCTCAGCCCGTGCCCAAACTTCGTGGACCAACCACGAGCAGATAGGAGTGAATGCGATGGACCTGATCGCACAGCTTGAGGCGGAACAGATTGCCGCCCTGGGGAAAGACATCCCCGATTTCAAAGCCGGTGACACCATCCGTGTCGGCTTTAAAGTGACCGAAGGGTCGCGTACCCGTGTGCAGAACTACGAAGGCGTCTGCATCGCACGCAAAGGTGGCAGCGGCATCGCCGGTTCGTTCACCGTTCGCAAGATTTCGTTTGGCGAAGGCGTGGAGCGTGTATTCCCGCTGCATTCGACCAACATCGACAGCATCACCGTTGTCCGCCGTGGCCGCGTCCGTCGCGCCAAACTGTACTACCTGCGTACCCGTCGTGGTAAATCCGCACGTATCGCAGAGGTCACCAACTACAAGCCCAAGGCTGGCGCCGAGGCGTAAGGAGCGGAAAGATGAAAAAAGACATCCATCCCGATTATCACGTCATCGACGTCAAACTGACCGATGGCACCGTGGTTCAGATGAAATCCACCTGGGGCGCCGAGGGCGACCAGCTGGCTTTGGAAATCGACCCCTCCGTGCACCCCGCATGGACCGGTGGCGGCGCACGCCTGATGGACGCCGGCGGCCGCGTGTCGAAGTTCAAGAAGAAATACGAAGGTCTGGGTTTCTGAACCCTGCCCCGTTCACATTCGAAAGGCCGCTCAATCCCGAGCGGCCTTTTTCTTTGGTGCAACCAAGTTTTTTAGCCGAAGACGTAAAAGCACAGCTTGTTGCCATCCGGATCCCGCACATATGCGCCGTAAAACCGATCCGGCACACGCTGCCCGGGCTCGCCCTCATCGGTTGCACCCAGGCTGATCGCCTTGTTGTACAGGATTGAGACCGCTTCTTTGCTGTCTGCCGGAAAGGACAGCATATTGCCGTTGCCAGCCGCACAGGTATTGCCGTCATAAGGTTCGCACACGGCCACCATCGGGGCGGTCGGATCGTTACCGATAAAGGCAATACGCCCTGCATCAATCAGAACCTGCGCGCCCTTGTCGGCAAACAGCCCAGTGTAGAATTCCTTGGCCTTGTCCATGTTGGAAACACCAATGGTTGCGTATCCGATCATTTGCGGACTCCTTTTTTTCGAATGATGAGCAATTTTCGGGGCATAGTCAGTCAGGTGACCGGGGCATACAAATCACGAAACCGGCATCGATTGCAGGCCCGCCCGGCGCGCCACTGATGGTTAGCGCCATGCTGGAAACCCTCAGACCCAGCTCGCAAAACCTGCGCGGATTCCCTGACTGCACAGCGGATCACTGCAAAAACAGGGCAAAAGCCGGGAAAAGCTATGCAACGCACCCCCCCAGCGGCGCGCTGTTTTCCAAATTAGAGCCTGATATTGATCGAAACAGCGCCCAGAGGTTCTTTTCTTCCCCGCCGACACAACATATAGTGGCCGACAACAACGTGTGGACAAACACGGCAGGGCTTGGGAACGACAGCATGGCACATATCATCGTGGTGGGGAACGAAAAGGGCGGCGCAGGCAAATCGACCGTTTCCATGCATGTGGCCACCGCTCTGGCGCGTCTGGGCCGCAAGGTCAGCACGCTGGACCTGGACCTGCGCCAGCGCAGCCTGGGCCGTTATTTCGAAAACAGGTTGAACTTTCTGAACAGCGCTGAGGCGACCCTGCCCAGCCCGCGTCACCACGACCTGCCCGAAATCGACGCCAGCACACTGAAACCGGGCGAGAACATCTATGACCATCGCCTTTCGGCGGCTGTTTCACAGCTTGAGAATGACAGCGATTTCATCCTGATCGACTGCCCCGGCTCGCACACCCGCCTCAGCCAGGTGGCGCATTCACTGGCCGATACGTTGATCACGCCTCTGAACGACAGTTTCATTGATTTCGACCTGCTCGCGCGGATTGACTCCAAGGGTGAGAAGATCCTCGGCCCGTCGGTCTATTCCGAAATGGTTTGGAACGCGCGGCAATTGCGGGCGCAGGCTGGCTTGAAGCCGATCGACTGGGTCGTCGTGCGCAACCGGGTCGGCACCCAGCGCATGGTCAACAAGGAAAAGATGCAACGCGCGATCGAGATGCTGTCGCAACGCATCGGGTTCCGCGTCGCCTCGGGCTTTTCCGAGCGGGTCATCTTTCGTGAGTTGTTCCCCCGTGGCCTGACTTTGCTGGACCTCAAAGATATCGGCGTCAAACAACTGAACATCTCGAACATCGCCGCGCGTCAGGAACTGCGCGACATGATGCGCGAGTTGAACCTGCCGGGCGTCGAGATCGACTTTTAGGCGTCAGTCGCCCAGCGCGGTGATCAGAGCCTTGGCCAAAGGCAGTGGCGAGTATCCCAACCGCGACGGTGTCAGCCCCAATCGCACCACGACCATATTCTGCGAAGGGAAAATCCCGACGGATTGACCGTCATGTCCCTGCAGCCAGACGGTGTCTTCGAACTGCGGCTCACCACGTGGGCCGTCCAGCCACATATGCCCTTTGGCATAGGCCCCATCCGAAATGGCCACAGGTTCGAACATCCAATCGGTATAACCTACGGGCAATATCTGTCGCCCCTTCCACACGCCGCCTTGCAGCAGAAACTGCCCAAAACGCGCCCAGTCGCGCGCCGTGGCGTACATGTAGCTTGAACCCACGAATGTATCCGCCCCATCGGTCTCCATCACAGCTGAGTGCATGCCCAGAGGATCGAACAATGCTGTGCGGGGGTAGCCGAGGTCGCCCTCTTCAAGCTGGCCCTGCCACACACGCGACAGAACTGTAGACGTGCCCGAGGAATAGCTGAACTCGGTCGCGGTAGGATAGGCGGCGGGGCGCCCGGCGGCGAATTCAACCATGTCATCCTTGAGATACAGCATCCGCGTCACGTCCGAGACGTCGCCATATTCCTCATCCCATTGCAGGCCGCTGGACATGGCCAGCATGTCCTCGACCGTGATGTCACGGCGCGAGTCTTCGGCCCAATCGGGGAAGACATCCGTCAGGTCATCGCCCAGCGCCATGTCGCCCGATTGGATCAGCGTGCCAATCAGCCCTGCGGTGATCGTTTTGGTCATGGACCAGCCCAACAGCGGGGTTTCGGCGTCAAAGCCATCAGCATAAGCCTCGGCAATGATGCGTCCGTCCTTGACAACCACGACAGCGCGGTAGCCTTCGCCCAGCAGGGACGGGTCAGCCAGAGCGTCAGTCAGCTCGGGGTTTTGGGAAAGAACAACCTCGTTTCCATGCGGCCAAAGGCCGTTCGGCATGGGCGCGGGTTCAGGCAGCGCATGATCTGCAAGCTTTGTCGCGTGAACATTGGTGCATCCCAAACCGGGGCGATACTGGGATGTAGCCGGAGCAAAGAAGCGAAACATCCGCGCCTCAACCGATTGGCCCTGTTCGTCTACGCTGACCGAGACCTGCTTCAGCAAGGGATGCCCCGGCGCTTGTACGTCGCTTTGCAGCACGGTCTCGGCATCGCGCCCGGCAAGGAACACGTTCGAACAGACGATCTTGGCCGAATAGTTTGTGCCCACCTTCAACAAATCCGGTGGCGCAATCCACAGGTAACCGCCTGCTGCGACAACAGCCAGCGCCAATGCGCCCGCCGCGTATTTCAGAACCTTCCCGAACATGCGCCCCCTTCGGACCTTTACGGCCCGCCTCTTTTGTTCACTTGATCCGAGGGTTTCACCACCGCGCGCACTGCGCCACCGTTACGTTGCGTTCTTGACCGCGGCCTCGCCCGGGGCCGCCGCTGGGCTGTATATCGTAAACAGCTCTTTCGGTTCATTCACACCGCGCAACATGTAGCGCCCGACCGAGATCAGCTCCTGCGCGCAGGGCCGGGCGGCGCGGGCGACGTCATCGGAAACGAGTATTCTCTGGCCCAAGGACCGGTGCATCCCGGCGATCCGGGCGGCCTGATTGACCGCCGGACCGATCACGGTGAAATCCAGTCGGGTTTCGGACCCGATATTTCCGTAAAGGATCTCACCGGAATGCAGCGCCAGAGTGAAATTCGCCACCCTCTGCCCATTCGCCAATCTGCGCGCGTTCAACTCCTCCATCCGGCTTTGAAGCATCGGCACAGCGGCCAGAGCTGCGCGCGCATCAGCGTCGATCTCGCCCACGTCGAACATGGCCATCAGCCCGTCACCCATGAACTTCAGAATGTTGCCGCCATTGTCATGCACCACACCCACGGCAACGGCCAGATAGTCATTCAGCATGTCGATGATCTCGTGACCCGGCATATCCTCGGACAGGGTGGTGAACCCTTCGAGGTCGAAATTCCAAATCACCGCATCAATCTGCTGCAGCGACCCGCGACGGATTTCGCCGGACAGCACACGCCGCCCCGCGTCACGCCCCAGGTAGACGCGCATCAGGTCCTTGGCCATGGTCTGGTTCTTGGCCGATTTCAACGCAAGTCCAAGATGCGGAAGCGCAACGTGTATTTTCCCCAGATCGCTGTCATCGAAACCGGTCGGGGCGTCGCTGGTCCAGGACATCAGCACCCCGTCACCGATCTTTTTCTCGCTGGCCGGACGCACCTGTTCAGAGCGTTCAAACGACACGCCCGTTGCGTAGTAATCCGTCGCCCCGATCTCGCGCAGGTCATTCAGCAGAGGAAACCGGCTGGGTTCGTTCTGGTCCACCAGCCGCACGCGCAACTCTTCCATATCCTCATGCAACAACGCATAAAGAGGGCTGCGTTGCCAGACCTCGCTTGGGGTGTCGGTGTTTGCGAACCGCTCGGATTCTCCGCCCGTGTCCCGATGCCAGCTATACCCGGTGCCGCCATAAAGCGGGTGCAGCGTCGATTGCGCCGCATGGAATCGCATCAGGGGAAGGCCCAGATCAATCAGGCGGTTGCAAAAGCCTTCCAACAATTCTTCCTGACCTGCGCCCTCAAGCCCTTTGGAAACGAGCCAGTCGATAAGTTCAATGATGGGGTCTGAAGAGGTCATAGGAGAGTCCGTGGCAATACTTCCCTGAATGTGGGTTGTGTGATTGAAATTACCAGACCTTACACCATCCCCGCCAGCCGTCGCAGCATTTTCCTCAGCAGGGCGGCCTCTTCTTCCGAAAATGCGCCAGCCAGTTTCGCATCATAGCGCTCAGCGATACCGCTCAACTCGCGATAGACGGTCTGACCGGCAGGTGTCAGCGTCAGCCATTCGACCCTTCGGTCGTCCTCATCCCTTGTGCGTTTGAGGTAGCGGTTTTGTTCCAGCTTATGAACCGCGCGGCTGATCTTGGTTTTGTGCAGCTTCGCACGCGTGCCGATCTCTTTCGCGGTCAGAGAGCCGAAGACACCCAGATGAAACAGCACCCGCCATTCGCTGCGCAGCATGCCATAGCGTTCCTTGTAAAGGCGCTGAAACTCTAACGAGGCTGCCTCGGCCGCCTGATTCAGCAAAAACGGCAGAAAATTCTGCAGATCAAAATCGTCTTTTTCGTGGGTCATGCTTGTTAGTTACAAAAACAACTAATATCTCACAAGCAGAAAACCGAGGAGTTCACGATGTCCCAAAAGACTGAACCGCATGGTCTGACGCAGGCTGTCACACCTGTCGGAACGCATCCCGGCTATATGCCGGGCTTCGGCAATGATTTCGAAACCGAAGCGCTGTCCGGCGCGCTGCCACAGGGTATGAACAGCCCGCAGCGATGCAATTATGGCCTCTATGGCGAACAGCTCAGCGGCACGGCGTTCACCGCAGATCGTCCGGAACGGACGTGGTGCTACCGCATCCGCCCGTCGGTCAAACATTCGCATCGCTATGAGAAAATTGACCTGCCCTACTGGAAATCCGCGCCTTGTATAGACCCGGATGTAATCAGCCTGGGCCAGTATCGCTGGGACCCGGTTCCGCATTCTGACACCCCTTTGACCTGGTTGACCGGCATGCGCACCATGACGACGGCAGGGGATGTGAACACGCAGGTCGGCATGGCCAGCCACGTCTATCTGGTCACCGACTCGATGGTGGACGACTATTTCTTCTCGGCCGATTCCGAGCTGCTGGTAGTTCCGCAAGACGGTCGCCTGCGCTTTGTGACCGAGCTTGGGATCATTGATCTGGAGCCGCAGGAAATCGCGATCCTGCCACGTGGGCTGCTCTACCGTGTCGAAGTACTGGAAGGTCCGGCACGCGGGTTTGTCTGTGAGAATTACGGGCAGAAATTCGAACTGCCAGGGCGTGGACCGATCGGTGCCAATTGCATGGCCAATCCGCGCGATTTCAAAGCCCCGGTTGCGGCATTCGAAGACCGAGAGGTTCCCTCAACCGTGACAATCAAATGGTGCGGGCAGTTCCACGTCACTCAGATCGGTCACAGCCCGCTGGACGTGGTGGCCTGGCACGGCAATTATGCGCCCTACAAATATGACCTACGCACCTATTGCCCGGTCGGCGCAATCTTGTTCGACCACCCGGATCCGTCGATTTTCACCGTCCTGACGGCCCCTTCGGGCCAGCCCGGCACGGCCAATATCGATTTCGTCCTGTTCCGCGAGCGTTGGATGGTGGCCGAGGATACGTTCCGACCGCCGTGGTACCACAAGAACATCATGTCCGAGCTGATGGGCAATATCTACGGCCAGTATGATGCCAAACCGCAGGGCTTTGTTCCCGGTGGCATGAGCCTGCACAATATGATGATCCCGCACGGACCGGACCGCGAAGCGTTCGAAAAAGCCTCAAACGCCAATCTGGGGCCGGACAAGCTGGATCACACCATGTCCTTCATGTTCGAAACCCGCTTCCCGCAGCATCTGACCGCTTTTGCCGCGACCGAGGCCCCTTTGCAGGACGACTATATTGACTGCTGGACCTCTCTTGAGAAAAAGTTCGATGGAACACCGGGGAAAAAGTGATGGATGCAGGCTACATAGTCATTGCTGTTTTCTTGGGCTTCGTCGGCTTGTTTCTTTGGGGTCGGCGCGGACGCTGGAACGGTAAGCAAGACGACTACAAGCACAATCCTATGCCCGGTCACCGACAATACGGCTCATCCGACGAGGCTGGTCCAAGTGACTAACCGAGAGAAACACGTGCCCCGCCACGGGCCACGCTGGTAAAGACGACAAGGAACACCAATGACCCTTTTGAAATCCTGGGTTGCCTCGGCCAATGACGCGACCCATCCGTTTCCGTTGAACAACCTGCCCTACGGCGTATTTGCCCTTGGCGAAGAAGAGCCTAGATGCGGCGTCGCCATCGGCGATATGATCCTGGATGTCACCACGGCCGAGGCCGAGGGGCTGATCACCCTGACCGATGAGCCGCTGTTCGACCTGCCCTTCTGGAACCCTTTGATGGAACAAGGCCCCGCCGTCTGGGCCGCCCTGCGCGACCGCCTGACGGTGCTGTTGTCTGAAGGCGCGGCGGAGCAAGAGGCGGTGGAGCCCCTGCTGGTACCGCAAAGCGCGGTTGTCATGCATATGCCCTTCGCGGTCAGCGAATACACTGATTTCTACGCAGGCCGGCATCACGCCTTCAACGTGGGCTCGATGTTCCGGGACCCCGAAAACGCGCTGCCGCCGAACTGGCTTCATATTCCCATTGGGTATAATGGCCGGGCATCCTCGGTCATGGTGTCGGGTACGGATATCCGCCGCCCGTGGGGGCAGCTGAAGTCGCCCGATCAGGACAAACCCACCTTCCTGCCCAGCCGCCGCTTTGATTTTGAGCTTGAGATGGGGGCAATCGTTGGCACTCCGTCCGACGGCCCGATCTCGGTGCAGCAGGCGGACGATCATATCTTCGGCTACGTATTGCTGAACGACTGGTCCGCCCGTGACATTCAGGCATGGGAGTATCAACCCCTTGGGCCGTTCCAAGCCAAGGCCACGGCCACATCCATCAGCCCATGGATCGTGACCAAACCGGCGCTGGAGCCCTTTCGCTGCGACACGCCCGAGCGCGAATTCGAGTTGCTGGATCACCTGAAAGACTGCGGCCCGATGCTCTATGACCTGTCGCTTGAGGTGAAACTGGCCCCCGAAGGCCAGGCGGCGACCACAATCACCCGCACGAACTACAACGAAATGTACTATTCCGCCGCGCAACAACTGGCCCATCACGCCAGCTCGGGCTGCCCGATGAATACCGGTGATCTGCTGGGGTCTGGCACAATTTCCGGACCGACGCGCAACACCCGAGGCTCACTGCTGGAACTCAGCTGGGGCGGTAAGGACCCGTTGAACCTTGAGACTGGTGAGGTCCGTAGCTTCCTTGAAGACGGAGACACCCTAACCCTGTCCGGCTCTGCGCAGGGGGATGACTATACAATCGGGTTTGGGACCTGCCATGGCACTTTACTTCCAGCGCTGGAGGACCCCCTCAAACCCTGAGCCGCCGCACAGCACCTGTGTGCCGGTGTTGGTAGGATCGAGGGGAAAGACCGCCTAGGTTCATTGCATCCAAGCAATGAGGACCCCGATGTCTGAGATCACCGGCTACCACGCCCATGTCTATTTCGACGCCGACACACAGGATGTGGCGCAACACATCTGCGAAGAGGCGGCCCGCCTTTTTCCGGTGCAGATGGGACGCATGCACGCGCGCCCGGTCGGCCCGCATCCGAGGTCGAGCTGCCAGCTGGGCTTTGCCGCTGACGCGTTTGATCAGGTCATTCCGTGGTTGATGCTCAACCGGCAGGGCCTGACGATCTTCACCCATGCTGAAACCGGCGATCACCTGGCCGACCACCGGGATCACGCCGTGTGGATGGGTGAGCTTTTGGATCTGGACCTGTCGATCTTCGACAAGGCCTAGATCGTTTTAGCCCAACGCCCGCGCCTGATCCCGCAGCACGAATTTCTGAACCTTGCCGGTGGATGTCTTGGGCAAGGTTCCGAACACCACCGTCCTTGGCGCTTTGAAATGGGCCATGTTGTCCCGGCAGAACGCAATCAGATCGGCCTCGGTCGCACTGGCCTCAGGCTTGAGTTCAACAAAGGCGCAGGGGGTTTCACCCCATTTCTCATCCGGGCGGGCAACCACTGCGGCCTCCATGACGGCGGGATGCTTGTAGAGGACACCTTCAACCTCGACGGATGAGATATTCTCACCGCCTGAGATGATGATATCCTTGGAGCGGTCCTTTAGCGCGATATAGCCATCAGGGTGCATCACCCCCAGATCGCCCGAGGCAAACCAGCCGCCGTTGAAGGCCTTGTCGGTGGCGTCGGGGTTCTTGAGGTACCCTTTCATCACCACATTGCCCTGCATAAAGATCTCACCCATGGTTTCTCCGTCGGCGGGCACCGGCTCCAACGTTTCGGGATCGGCCACCATCAGGCCCGACAGCGCCGAATAGCGCACGCCCTGACGTACTTTCAGGGCGGCCCGTTCGGCGGCATCCTTCTGGTTCCACTCATCCTTCCAGGCGCAGACGACTGAAGGGCCGTAAGTCTCGGTCAGGCCGTAGACATGGGTCACCTCGACGCCCATTCCCTCCATCGCTTCGATTACGGCGGCGGGCGGCGGGGCACCGGCAGTCATCACCTTGATCTGGTGGTCGAAATCCTTGAGGGCGTCGGGGGCATGCGCCAGCATGTTCAAAACGATGGGCGCGCCGCAGAAATGGGTGACTTTCTCCTCTCGGAACGCGGCATAGATCGGTTCGGCCCGAACCGCGCGCAGGCAAACCGAGACCCCGGCATTCAGCGCCATGGCCCAGGGGAAACACCAGCCATTGCAATGGAACATTGGTAGGGTCCACAGGTAGACGGAATGTTTCGGCATACCCCAATCCAGCAGATCAGACTGCGCGTTCAGGGCCGCGCCCCGGTGGTGATAGACCACACCCTTGGGGTTGCCGGTCGTGCCAGAAGTGTAGTTGAGCGTGATCGCATCCCACTCATCTGCGGGCAGAGACCAGTCAAACTCCGGATCGCCTTCGTCCAGCAGGGCGTCATAGGTCACGCTGCCAAGGCGTTCACCGCCATCGAAGCTAGGGTCTTCGATATCGATCACCAGCAGGTCATGATCAACCTGCAGCAGCGCCTCTTTGACGACGGCGGAAAACTCAGGATCGACCAACAGCACCTTGGCCTCGGCATGGTTGAGGATGAAGGCGATGATCGGCGCATCAAGGCGCGTGTTGATTGCGTTCAGAACAGCGCCGACCATGGGAATACCGAAATGGGCCTCATAGAGTTCGGGGATATTGGCGGCAATGATCGAGACGGTATCCCCCTTGCCCACTCCACGGGCCGTCAGCGCGCTGGCCAGACGGCGGCAGCGTGCGTAGGTCTGCGCCCAGCTATAGCGGCGGTCTCCATAGACGACGGACGGATAATCGGGGTACACCGCCGCCGTCCTTTCGATGAAGCTGAGCGGGGATAGCGGCGTGTAATTCGCACGGCTCTTATCCAGATGACGCTCGTACATATTGGTTGCTTGCATCTGCCAGCCCTCTCAATTCGTGTATGTCGCGACTTGATCATAAACACAGTCCGCTGACAAACCCCTAGAAATACTCCGTTGGCCCGCTCTGGAGATACGATATCGCAACATCTGGCCCTATATTTGAAGGGCCATTCGAGGTGTTCTGAGCTATCGCAAATTCATGCTATTGTGGGAACGATCCCGCATCCTACACACCGCATCAGACTGAAAGGACATGTCATGGACGGCACGTTCAACGAAAACGATCTTTCCCGTGTGGTCGAGGCCGACCGCGCCCATATCTGGCACCACCTGATCCAGCATAAACCCTTTGAAACAAACGATCCTCGCATCATTGTCGAAGGCAAAGGCATGCGTGTCTGGGACCAGAAAGGCAAAGAGCATCTGGATGCGGTTTCCGGTGGCGTCTGGACAGTGAATGTAGGCTATGGCCGCGAATCCATCTGCAAGGCGGTCTATGACCAGCTGATGAAGCTGTGCTATTTCGCGAACACCGCAGGCTCGATTCCCGGTTCGATCTTCGCAGAAAAGCTGATCGACAAGATGCCAGGCATGAGCCGCGTATACTACACCAACTCAGGTAGCGAAGCGAACGAGAAGGCCTTCAAGATGGTGCGCCAGATTGCGCACAAGAAATACGGCGGCAAGAAAACAAAGATCCTGTATCGCGACCGCGACTATCACGGTTCGACGCTGGCGACCATGTCGGCAGGCGGTCAGGACGAGCGCACCGCGCAGTACGGCCCCTTTGCACCTGACTTTGTCCGCGTGCCGCATTGCATGGAATACCGCAAGCACGAGCTGGACGGCGCACCCGAGGAGAACTTTGGCGAGTGGGCCGCAGACCAGATCGAAGAGGTCATCCTGCGTGAAGGCCCCGACACCGTTGGCGCGCTGTGCCTTGAGCCGGTGACCGCAGGCGGCGGCGTGATCGAAGCACCCGAAGGGTACTGGCAGCGTGTGCAGGAAATCTGCAAAAAGTACGACGTGCTGCTGCATATTGATGAGGTCGTCTGCGGCGTAGGCCGGACCGGCACATGGTTCGGTTACCAGCAATACGGCATCAAGCCGGACTTCGTGACCATGGCCAAAGGCGTGGCTTCGGGCTATGCAGCCATTGCCGTGATGGTCACCACCGAAGAAGTCTTTGACATGTTCAAGGACGACGCGTCGGACCCGATGGGCTATTTCCGCGACATCTCGACCTTTGGCGGCTGCACCGCCGGTCCAGCGGCCGCGATCGAGAACATGCGCATCATTGAAGACGAGAACCTGCTGGGCAATTGCACCGACATGGGTGATCGTATGCTGGGCAACCTGCAGGCACTGATGGAAAAGCACAAGGTCATCGGCGACGTGCGTGGCAAGGGCCTATTCCTGGGTGCTGAACTGGTCACAGACCGGGCCACAAAGGATCCGATGGACGAGAAACGCGTTCAGGCGGTCGTAGCGGATTGTATGGCGCAAGGCGTCATCATCGGCGCTACCAACCGCTCGATCCCCAGCCGCAACAACACGCTGTGCTTCTCGCCTGCACTGATAGCAACGGCAGATGACATCGACCAGATCACCGACGCCGTCGACGGCGCGCTAGGGCGAGTGTTCGGGTAAAACACCCTACGAAAACCTGTAAAAACCGGCGCTGAATGCGCCGGTTTTTTTTACGTCTAACGACATCTTGGCGGAATAAAGCACTTCGATTTTAGTTTGATCTATATCCAGCAGCCGTAAGCATTGCATCTAGCCCCCCAATTGGCGTCTTCCGGCAAAGGCATCTAAGGCCTTTATTGGCGCTACGCGCCAATACGGAAACTCATATTTGTCTCCCTTCGGCCAAATGACAACTTTGGCGCAGGTGGTAGTGAATGTCTGTGTTCGACACTGCAAGCACTGGATGACCTAAATCTGCTTGGAGACATCAATCAAGCCGCGCAGAGCGTCAGGAAGATCGTGGTCCAATTTGTCTTTGAGTGCCTTTGCGCTAGAAATTCCACTTTTCTTTACTCCCGCCATCTTTTCGTCTCCACCGAACCAAAAACGAGCGCGACGAGAGAGCTCATGGGCCGGAGTTTTCACACATACTCGGCTCTTAGCTATCTAATTGCGTGGAATTGTGCGGGCTGGTTCTGTTGCGGTGCTGCTGCAGGGGTTTCCACATCCCGTTTGCTTCCACAGTGCTTCCAGTGGTGGCGGTGCAAATAGAAACACCGCCCGGGGGCGGCTTGTAAGCTTTTGTTATCTGGCTCTAAATTTGGTTGCGGGAGTAGGATTTGAACCTTCGACCTTCAGGTTATGAGCCTAACGAGGTGAAGACGTTAAGCAATTGATCCAGTGGATCAATTGTAGTCTGAACGGGCTGTTCTGAGATTTTCTGACGCTGGTTGCGGGAGGACGCAACCACCGTTGCCGAACGCAGTTGAAATGTCGGATTTAATGCGCGAAGCGGACATCATATTTTCTACTACTAGAGTTCCGAGTTGCGGGACTCTGCCGACATTGCCCTTCCCGGCGTTTGTTGACGCAGCATTTGCTCGCAAGTGCAGCGCACTCTTCGCTGAGTTGCCGTCGGTGTCGCCAGAGCGGTCATTTAAAACCAGTCTGAAGTAAGAAATTCATACCGCCCCTTCGCCGTAGCCAGAACCGAACATCGCGGAGCGGACTTTGTTGCAGTTCGTGGTTTTGTAATATCGAATTGGCATGAGCCTTCTTCATCTATCCATCAGCGCCGACACACCGGAAGATGTCGCGACCTTTCTCGCGCAAGTCATGGGGGGCGTAGCCATGCCCTTTCCGCCGTTCCCCGACTGCTGGATCGCCTTTGCAGAACAGGATGATGGCACCGCAATCGAAGTATATCCGACAACACTTGTGCTGGCGGCGGGCACAGAACAAATCTCCTGTGAAATCAAGGAGCGTGATGCAAAATCCACCTTTGCTCATGTGGCGGTGTGCGCGACGCTGGACCGCTCGAAGATCGTTTCTCTTGCCGAAGGACGGGGTTGGCTTGCGCGCATTTGCAATCGTGGTCCCTTCGAATGTGTCGAAGTTTGGCTCGAAAATCGACTGCTGGTCGAGCTGCTCGATGCCGAAATGCAGCGCGATTATCGTGAGGGAATGACTGCCGAGAATTGGGCTAAGGTGTTCGGTTTGGCCCGATAGGCACAGGCTCATCAAGTTGGTTCGCCGCTTGAAGCGCCTGCGGCGGCGTCCGGCGTGCTGTCGAAGAAAACCTGCTGGACCCCAAACGGGTGGTTCAAATCGGCATTTGCGGCTCGACCTATGACAGTGAAGACCGCCATTTCGCCGTCGCGGTGGGCATTCGGGTCATCGCAATCGAAGAATTCCACGCACGCGGTGTCGACGATGTCATGTCCGAAGCGCGTGAGATCGTGGGCGAGACGGACACCTATATCTCTTACGATATCGACTTTGTCGACCCGACTTTTGCCCCGGGAACGGGCACACCCGAAATCGGCGGTTCGAACTCATACCAGGCGATACAGGTGGTTCAGGCGCTGGAGGGTGTTCGCATTGTCGGCGCCGACCTTGTCGAAGTCTCGCCGCCCTTTGACCAATCCAGGAACACCGCGTTTCTGGGGGTATCGATCATGTTCGAATTGCTGTGTGTCATGGCGGGCAACGCGCTTTAAGCGTGCTGCCCAGATCCATCATTTGACCCGGATCACCAACTTGCCCTGTCGGGTGTTCGAATTGAACTGATCGTCCATTGCCTGCCGCCAATCGGCCAGGTCATAGACATCACCCACTTGCGGATGCAGCCAGCCATCGGCCAGCCCTTGCTGGACAAACGCCACGCCGCGGGCGCGCAGGTCATCCTTGTTGATGTAGTTGAACACGGAGAACGGCCTCAGGCAGGCGTTTTTCTGGGTCATCTCGATTTCGGGCAGAACCGTTTCGCTCTGATCCATGCCACCATAGAGGAAAATGACCGCATCCTGCCCCAGCGCATCCTTATAGTCCTGCACAATGCGCCCGCCGATCGGATCATAGATCACCCTTGCGCCTTGGCCCGATGACACCCGGTTGATAACCTCTGACATGTCGTCGCTATCCTGCGCGATGACGTGGTCATAGCCCAGATCCAAAAGCGCCTGCCGCTTGGAGCCGGTGCGGCTGGTGGCGATTGTCGTGGCGCCGATCTTGCGGCAAATCTCCATCGCGGCGATAGCGGCGGTGGAACTGCCCGCCGTGATTAGCACGTAGTCATCGGGTTGCACATCTGCGACCTCAATCATGGCTGCATAGGCGGTGAAATAGCTGACCCAGACGGCGCACGCTTCGACGCTTGTGATATTGTCGGGCACATGGGCGCAGTATTTTGCTTCGTACAGTGACACCTCACCGTTGACGCCGTTCTTGCCGTAGATGGCAGGCATGGTCGACACCCGGTCACCCACGGAAAACCCTTCGACCCCTTGTCCAACGGCCAGGACCCGGCCAGCGCATTCGTCACCCACTCGGGCTGGCAGATCGAGCGTGAATGTATATGCACCGGTAAAAAGCTCGAAATCGCCATAGTTCAGCGCAAAGGCATCGACATCGATCAGCAATTCGCCGGGGCCGGGTGTCGGGGTTTCGATCTCTTCCAGATTTAACGCTGAAAGATCGCCGTATTCTTTGAATTCCCTTAATATCAGCGCCTTGGGCATTGTATCGTCCTGTTGCTTACTTGGCGTTTGCGGCGTGTTTCGCGACCGCCGGTTCATAAGGTTGGCTCAATCCCACATATGACGGACCAAAAGCGGCCAACCCCTTTGGGGTGGTAAAGGCCGCAGGCGCGGGCAGGATGATGACCGCCACGTTTTGCCCGGCCTGATAATTGGGGTTGGTGATCGGCAGGCCGGTGTCGCTGTCGATCAGGCAGATCATGTCGGGAATGGTGGTGTGCACCATATCGTTCAACCAGCCGATCAGGTTTTCGTTTTTCAGCCAGATCCGATAGTGATCATCTGTGAATTCCCCTGCACCGGAGATGCGGATATTGCCGACGGTAAAGCCGTCTTCGGTCTTCCAGTCGCAGTCGGATATCGTGCCGCGAAACCCGACAAAACCACCGCCGACCTCGGCAATCACCTGTGCCACGTCCTGCCCGCCCGTGCGGGCCTCGCGCCAGCGATAGCCCATATTCATCGCCATCGAGATCGCACCGGGGATCACGGCGGGCCGAATCTGATGCAGCTCCAGCGCGTGGTCGATGGCGGCGATATCATTGCGGCTGACCATGGCCAACGCCCGCACAACGCTTTCGGCGCGCATGTCGTCCATGACGTTTTCACAGATGATGCTTTCGCCAAATTCGTTGGCCATCACGATGGGTTCCGCAGGTAGCCCGTTGATGTAATAGGTCGAATGGGTGATTTCCGGTACCGCCCGCCCTGCCGGGTCGGCATCAATGATGTAATGGCCGTTGATCGCCGCCGCATAAAAGGAAATCGCAGTGTTCGAGCCACCCAGTTCGCAAGAAATCGTGCCATAGAATTCGCGACCCAGATATTCCTGAAACCGGCGATAGGCGATCAGGATCGAAGGCTCCTGCGCGCGTGGCAGGCGGTCATAGCGCCGCTCTTCCTCTTCTGGCAGGGCCGAGATCGCACCCAGCATGTAGGGTGTGCAGACCAAGGCATCATCTGGCGCCTCGTCCATATCGACCAGAATGAACTCTTTCCCCTTATCCAGTGCGTCGTCGATGAGGCCGAAACCTTCATCCAACTCACCCCCTCCACCGGTGCCCAGGATGGCCGCACCATACAGAATATCTTCGAGGTCCTGACGTGACAGTTTTTTCATTGGTTATCCTTCGCCCTTACCCGCGCTTTGCGCCAAGCAGTTTCAGAAGATCGGTTTTCAAGGAAATCGCGACCAGCACGAAGATCGTCAGCAGGGCAAAACCCATGGCTGCCGACGCCACCACCGGCGTGTAGCCATAGCGCACGTTGTTGAAGATGCGGATCGGCAGGGTTTCGACGGCAAAGCCCGAGACCATATAGGAAATCAGGTATTCATTCACCGAAATGATCGCCACCAGCGCAAATCCGGTGATCGCATAAGGCAGGATCAGCGGGAAGATGACCTTGGCGAATGTCTGCCAGGGGCTTGCCCCCATGGTGCGCGATGCCTCGATCACGTCATCGGACAGCGCGGCAAAGCCGCGTGCGATCACCACCAGCGGAATGGTCACGAAAAAGATCCCGTGCGAGATGATCGTGGCCTCGATCCGACCATAGAACCCCATCTCGGCCCAGAACACGCTGGCCCCCATTGCGATGATGATCGGCGGCAGCATGAAGGGGCCGACGCCCAAAGCAAAGACCAGCTTGCCGAACCCGGATTTCAGCCGCCACAGCACGTAATTTGCGGCCAGTGCGATGCTGACAGCCAACAGCGCAGCAAGGATCGCGATCACGATGGAATTTCGAATTGGGATCAGCCAGTCGCTTTGCGTGACCAGCATTGTGTACCATTCCAGCGACAGGCCGGACGGCGGGAACGAGATGTTCTTGTCCGCGCTCAGCGACACGCCAGCAACGATCACAAAGGGCAGAATCAGCGCGGCCGCGATGAGCCAGATGAACAGACGTTTGGCGATGGTGTTCATGACCGTGCCCCTCTGCGTGACAGCCACAACAGGCCGCCAATGATCAGCATGGTAAAGATCAGCATGATGACCGACAGCGCGGCCCCCAGTGGCATGTTCGAATTGCCTACCGCCTTGTCGGTGATGATCACCGTCATGTTCCAGTCCTGCGGGCGGCCCAACATCGTGGGCATCACGAAGACACCCAGATAATACACAAACATCGTGACCACCGAGGACAGGATGGATGAGGTGAAATTCGGCAAAACCACCTTGTAGAACACTTTCGTCGGTGGGGTGCCCAATGTTCGCGCGGCCTCTTCAATGGCACGGTCGCGTTGTGCGATCTGCGGATAGAACATCAGCCCCACCAGCGAAAATCCCAACGTAATGAGGCCGATCAGCATGGCCCCGAAACTGGGTGACAAAGACCGTGGATCAGACCACAGACCCACCACGCCCAGAAACTTGGGAATGCCCGCGCTTTCCGACAGCAGGATCAGCCAGGCGAAACCAATGATGACCTCGCTAAGGCACATCATCGACAAGAGCAGGATCACCCAGAACAGCTGCCAGCGGCGGGTCATGTCGGCAATGATGAACATCGCCGGAAAGGCCAGCACCACGGTCAGGACCGCGGCCAGAGATGCTGACCAGAGTGAGCGCAGCGATACCGTGTAGTAGAAGTTCGAAAAGAACTTGCCGTAGTTATCCCAGACAAACGAGACCTTAAAAAAACCCAGCGGGTCGCGTTCATAAAAGCTGACGGCGACCATGAAGGCCAGCGGAGCCAGAAAGAACAGGCTCATCATCGCAAGCGGATAGAGCCCGATCAGATGGGGAACGGCACGATGTCTCATGACGGGATCACCCAGGCGTGGTCCAGATCGAAACTGATCATCGCCCGTTCGCCCACGGCGAATTCCGGAGGACGGTCCGAGATCATCGTGTGGATGAACATCCGGTCCCCGATGCTGAGTTCGGTTTCTACCGATGACCCCAGCAGACGCACAAAATTGACGGTGCCCACCAACCCGACCCCGTCTTCGGGCGCTTTGGACAGGCGCAAATACTCCGGGCGGATCGAAACGGTATGCCGTCCGGATAATTCGGCCATCGCACCTGTGGGGCGACCCAGAGAGATCCCATCCAGCATCACATCCTGACCGGGGGTGAAATCAGCCTGGAGCAGGTTGTTGGTGCCCATGAAGTCGGCCACGAATTCGGTTTGCGGACGGGCATAAACTTCGGTCGGGGTGCCGGCCTGTTCGATTCTGCCTTCGTTCAGGATGACGATACGATCCGCAATCGACATCGCCTCTTGTTGGTCATGGGTGACGAAGATCGTGGTCACACCCAGCTTGCGTTGCAGCTTTTTGACCTCGATCTGCAAATGCTCGCGCAACCCTGCATCCAGCGCGCTGAACGGTTCGTCCATCAGGAACAATACCGGTTTGATTGCCAGTGCGCGGGCAATGGCCACACGTTGCTTTTGACCGCCTGACAGTGCATCGGCGGGGCGGTCATACAGTCCCGGCAGGCCGACGGTTTCCAACAGTTCTTCAGCTCGGACGCGACGGGTGGCCTTGTCGATACCGCGAATGTCCAGCCCGTAGGCGATGTTGTCGCCAACATTCAGATGCGGAAACAGTGCAAGACTTTGGAACACCATGCCCACGTCGCGTTTGTGGCAGGGGACAGCAGACCAGTCCTGCTCATCCACGGTCATCTGACCGCTGCTTTTATCCTCAAGCCCTGCAAGGATGCGCAACAGGGTTGTCTTGCCGCAACCGGACCCGCCCAGAAGGCAGATGAACTCGCCCGAGGCGATGTCCAGATTGACATCTTTCAACGCCGAGACGGTGCCATAGGATTTGCCGATGTTTTGAAGAGAGACCTGAGCCATGCAACGCGATCCTTGAAGTAGATGTGGTGGGCCAGAAGAAGTAGGGGTGGTGGGCCAGAACAGGCCCACCCATTGATCTGTCAGCAGTTACTGAGAGATCATTTCCAGATACTTGTCAGACAGCCAATCGCCTTCACGCAGGTGGATGTGGGTCTGGACGCGCACGGGGTTGGAATCCAGACCCGCAGCCTGCAACTCGTCATCGGTCAGACCGGTCAGATCAAGCTTGGCAACAGGTGCGATACCCAGATTGCGCGACATTTCCGCCTGTACTTCGGGACGCGACATGTAGTCGATGAACTTTTGCGCAGCTTCAACCTTGTCGCTGTCACGCGGTACGATCCAATAGGCGTCGCCCAGAATTGCGCCTTCTTCCGGGAAGGTTGAGCGCACCGGGTTGCCATCCCAGGACGATAAGGTGGTCACGTCGTGATAATAAAGGCCGGCGTTAAATTCACCCGCTTCCAGACCCTGCTGAAACTGACCTTCGTCGCGATACCAAAGTTTGACCTGCGGCTTCAGCTCGGCCACCTTCGCGATCACTTTCTCAAGCCCTTCACGCGTTTCCATGATCTCATAGCCGTCAAAGAAGGTAACAGCTGTCGCCTCCAGCAGACCCGAGTTCGGCAACGATACGATACCGATCTTGCCGTCCCAGTCCTTTTCCCATAGATCGCGCCAGCTTGTGGGCGCGTCACCGGCGAAATCAGTATTGGTGACGAAGGTCGTATACCAGGTCAGCGCACCGACAGCGTAGGTATTGCCCTCATCGTCCGCCCGAACAAAGCCATCCCGCAGGTTCTCGATGTTTGGCATCGCGGCACTGTCCAGATTGGCCCATAGGCCGATGGATTGACCGCGCGCCAGCACTTCATCTGCGACCAGTGACAGATCGGCCGGTGCGGTTTTTGCGCGTGCCGCGTTCGTCAACTGCGTCAACCAGGCCTCGTCCACCGGTTGGGCGATGGATTTCACTTCGATGCCGGTTTCTGCGGTGAAACCGGGATAGATGACATCGCGCAGGGTTTCTTCGAAAAAGCCACCCCAGGCGCTAACGGTGATTTCCTCGGCCTGGGCAAAACTGGTGGTGAGGGTCATCGCAGCCGCCACGGCGGATGCGGTCAGGATCGTTTTCATTTTCTCTCTCCCTAGTAGAAACAGGTATAGTGCTCCGTTCGAATTCGACCGGAACAGTCCAGAGAAAATGCGTGCTTGATCGCAAGTAGGCCTAACCGCCCCCTCAATAAAAAGCAATACCCACGTTCTCGGTGTAGGAACTTGACGCTTGCGAAGCGGCTAAAACCCTATAATTTCAGCCTTGTGCTAGGGAAAGAGAGGCGCCAATGCGGTTATCCGACATCGACCTGCGTCTGCTACGCGTTTTCAAATCAGTCGCTGAAGCAGGGGGAATCGTCAGGGCGCAGCCCATACTTGGCATCAACCAACCTACGATCAGTTCTCACATCGCCAACCTTGAACGCCGCCTGAACGTACGGCTGTGCAATCGCGGCCCAAAAGGATTTTCCCTTACAGATGCAGGCAGCGAGGTTCTGGACGAAACCAACAGGCTGCTGGCCTACATGGATCGCTACACCCAGCGCCTGAACGAGATCGGTGAGACCAGCACGCAGGTCATTCGGGTGGGAGTCATTGATTGCCTTGTCACAGACCCTGCCTGCCCGGTCCATCGGGCAATTCGCCAGACGCAAACGCAGCTCAGTTCGGCGCGCGTTCGGCTAGGCATCTACGACTACCTGGACTGTCTGACCGAGCTGCGTGCCGGACGATTGGATATTGTCATTCTTGGCCTTGAAGAAAGGTTGGCAGAGGATCTGGATGCCGATCATCTTTATGATGAAGTCAGCGGGCTGTACTGTGCCGCGGATCACCCCTGCGCACAGGCCAATGATCTTCAAGAGATTGAAAAGGCGCTGAAAAAATCGCGCGTTTCCGCGCAAAGCTTTGTGCTTGATCCTCTTGGTGGTGCGCTGGATATGCGCCTGATGGATGAAGAGGCAGAAGTGTCGCAAAGCCATATCGAAAGCACCGCACATCTTGTTCTGGCCGGGTCACATGTTGGGCTGATGCCGCATCATTATGCAGCCCATTGGGTTGCGCAGGGCGACATGGTGTCGATCGCTCCTGATACGTATCGCGTGGTCTCGGAGATTCAGGCTGTGCGCCTTCAGGACAAGCCGCTGAAACCTGCCGTCGCCGCATTCAGGGATGCATTGCTAGCAGCGCGTTAGGCAAGCATTGATCCGAGCCGATGCTTTCATTGGGTGATCGGGATACTCTTGGTCGACGTTTCCATTTAGACAGGCCTTGCTTTGATCGACTTTGGGAACATTCCCGAAAAAATGCGTGCTGAACTCAATACCTCGTCCCCGTACAGTTCATTGTTGTGCGGAGGGTCGACTGGCCTCTGGATTGACGACAATTTCGATGGCGGCAACATCATTGTTGATGATGCTTCCGACCGGAAAGCCATTAAACTTCGCATCCGGCCCGATACGGGTTCGGATCACATGCAATGGTTCCACTTTCGTGCCATCGCCACAGGCAATGATCCTATACGGTTCGAAATCACCAACGCTTCTGACAGCAGTTTTCCCGAAGCGTGGCCCGGTTGCACACTGGTTGTCTCATCTGACCGGGAAAACTGGCGTCGGATCGACACACGATACCAGAACGGGTCCTTGCTGTTTGAAATCCATCCCGACGGTCCTGTAACCTGGGTTGCACTGCACCGCCCGTATTCATACGAACGTCATCAGGATCTGATTGCACGCGCGCTTTCCCATTCGGCATTCTCGCTCGCCGCCATTGGCGCGTCATATCAGGGTCGCCCAGTCGAAGTGCTTTGCGTTGGCAGCACGGATGTGCAGGCCAAACCCATCTGGATCATCGCCCGCCAACACCCAGCCGAAACCATGGCAGAGTGGTTCATGGAAGGGGTCATTGATGCGCTGATTGCCGGATCCGCCAAAAACGATGCACTGCTCACCACCTGTCGTCTGTATTTGGTCCCCAACGCCAACCCTGATGGCTCAATTCTCGGCAATCTGCGCTGTAACGCCGCCGGGGTAGACCTGAACCGGGCCTGGGGCTCAACCGACCCGGAAACTGCGCCCGAGGTCGCATTTGTTCTGAGGCAAATGCAGCACACCGGGGTCGATCTGTTTCTGGACATTCACGGGGACGAAGACACTGCATTCCCTTTCGCCGCAGGTTGTGAAGGTGTACCGGCCATGACTCCGGAAATTCTGGACCGGGACCGCGCCTTCCGTGCAGCCCTTGCACGTCGTACGGATGATTTCTCAATCCAGAACGGCTACGAGCCAGACGCACCTGGCACAGCCGATCTGAAGATCGCAGCAAACAAGGTGGCACAAGAATTCGGATGCACCTCGCTGACGTTGGAACTGCCCTTCCTTGACCACAAGGCCAAACCCGATCCTCGCGAGGGCTGGAACGCTAAACGAAGCAAGGCACTTGGTAACGCAACCATCGCGGCACTTACTGACGTCGATCTCTAGCTCGCCGCCAGCAAAGGCAAGAGAAACGAAAAACTTGACCAACTAGCGGATTTTCGACGTTATTTCTGCGTTCTATGAGTTCAGTCTTACTCCATTGATGCACTCACAACGAATGGCCGTTTTCCGCGGCGCATGGCGACACTGAGAAAGATGCGGTCGCAGCGATTTTCGTGCTGCGTGCGCGCGCAGCACAAAATAACATTGACCGAGTCGGGCTCGTAGTCGACCTTCGCTGCCTCCAGTGTCTATGACTGGAAGCAGCCCATGCCTGACATTTAAATCTAGACTTTGCAGATTCCAGGGTACGCACAAAACTGATTCTGCTCGGTTATTGCCGGTTAATACCCGTACTTGTCTTTTCGGTCTCGGAATGCTTGTTCGCCACCTTCCATGGTTTCAGTGATTTTGTCGCAAACGGCACTTGTATCGATGGCTCCTTGGCAGACAACTGCACGCTTTGCATCCTCAGTGACATCGAGCCCGGCTACTAGTTCGGACGATCCGTTTACAACGATGTTCGCATTGTGACTTGCGAAAATGATTTGGCGGCGTTGTTTGGCATCATGGAGTTTAGTCGCAAGATCAGAGACGATTTTGTTGTCTAGATCACCTTCTGGCTGGTCCACTAGAAGAGGGCCGCCAGGCTGCTCTAGTAGCATAAAGAGCAGCGCCGCTGCGCGTTGACCTTCGGATGCCTTTTCAAATGAGATTTTCCGCTCACCATCCCGATAGTGCAGCGAAATGTCTGGTCTGGGCACTGCTGAAGCAATTGCTTCAACCCGTTGCAAATCAATCAATTCTATTGTTTGGGTCAAAATGCGATCAGTAGCGCCCGCAGCTTGTCGGAGCGTTTCTAGCGACGGTTGCTCTCCGCTATCCAACTGAGAAATCACTTTCGTGCGCAGTGCAGCGAGTGCGTCAGCCCGTAGAGCGTCAAGAGCCTCCCAAACGCCTCTTTCTTCGAGCAGTTCTTCGGTACACTGCCTCCGCTTAGCCTCTGAAGATCCTGACTTAGCGGTTAAAGTGGAAAGGGCATCATGTATTTCCGACCAGTTACTGTCGCGATTTAGCGTCGCCTCAATGCGTTCGCTGGATAGGGCTTCGATCTTATCCGCCCATTCCTTCGTTTTGTCGCCTCGCAGGGTAATGGCCGATTTTAAAGCAACCGTATGAGCTTGGTAGGAAGAGAAAGCATCATCCACAGAGATAGGGTTGACCTCCAGTTCACCAAGTTGGTTCGATACTTCTTTCAGTTCCGACTGCAAATTGGAAATCTGGCCAGTAACTGATTTATGCTCTGTCAATTTAGACATCACCGCGTCACGGGCTTCTTTTGCCTGTTCGAGAGATTCCGTCAGGTTGTCACCCGCCTCGTTAAGCGCGTCGCGCTCCTTACCCAACTTCACACCAAGTGCTTCAATATCTTTTGCAAAGGCAGCGTTAAAGGCAGCATATGCCGTTTGCAATTCTTGGCCTTCTGGGAAGTCAGAAACCAAGTCAACTGGTGCACGGGACGTATGCCAAAGCTGCGTGACTTCCTCCACTACGGTAGCCACCTGGGTCGTCGCTTTTACGCGCTTCGCGTCCAGTGCAACAAGGCCTTCGTAACGCGCGACAGTTTGTTGGTTGGCCTCGGAAAGCGCCGGAAGTGTTCTTTGCAACGCTCCTATGCGAAGTTCAAGTGCGGCTTTGCTCTTTGAGAGTTTGTTTATCTTAGCTTGTTGGTTCCATGCCATCGCAAGTTTTTGAACAGTTTGACGAACCAGAAGTTGGGCTGCCTCGATGTCTGATGAAAGACGCTCATCTTCTCTTTTGAATTCCGGGTCAACAAATTGCAACAAATCCGACAGTTCCGCCCGTTTACCAGCTTGTTTCCCGATCTCAGACAACTCCCCTTGACTATAGACCACAGAAGAAAACTGGTCGCGCAGTTCTTTTGTTGTAAGCATCTGCTTGCTGCTGTCTGGGTACATTAGTTCAGGCTGGTAGCTGTTCCCCCCGCCTCGGCGGACAACGAAGGGTGCGCCGTCCTGAAGAACCTCGAGTTCGAGCGTGGCTCCCTTAGATGTCAAAGTTTCTAAGACGAGATCTTTCAGTCTGTTTGCACCTGAGTAGTCCTTTTTTCAATATCATAACAGCTCTTTCCAAGACCAAACGCGATGTACTCTAAAAGTGTGCTCTTGCCGCTTCCACGTCCTCCAATAAATGAATTTAGTTCTGGGCTTAGGTTAGTTTGGCCGTCAGACAAGATTGCTGACCCGTCGATCTTGACGGATCGAACACTTAACTTCGCTACGTTTGGAGCGGTGATAGCAATTCTAGACCGATATCCTAAGAATGCCTGCCTAATAGCTTCAGCAGTCGGCTCGCCTAGCTTGATCCAGCAACCGTTAGTTCCGAGTTTCGAAAGGTCAGATGACCGACTGTCGGATGTCGGAAGAGGATAGATGAACCTGTCGCTCCACTTCTCTTCTTTGCCAGACAACCTACGTTTGTTTTTGCCTTTAATGTTGTCTTGGTTTTGGCCGCTGTCGAGATACCCGCCTATATATGTCATTGCCTTAAAATCTGCATGGCCACCCTCTACCAAGCAAGAATGGCGGCCCCCTTGTGATACATTTGGCAGAACAATGTAGCGCCCCTTTAGTTCCGGAGTACTATCTAGGCGGGCCGCAATCTTTGGGTACGAATACTCGAGCTGTGTCACAGGCGGCCCTTGCTTTGCCGTCTCATTCAAGCTCGTTATTGAAATCCCCAATTTAGTTTGCGCATCACGAAGCCATTCACCGGAAAGGTCGGCATCAAAGAGGATCAAACACTGCACGCCGTTTCGGCAGGTAAGTTCCATTCCTGGGAAAAGCCAAAGGTTGAAACTAGTATCGCGTCCTTTGCGTTGTGCTATTTCTTGTTTGACGTATGAGAACATCACCATCTCATGGTGATCAGTGATGGCGATTGCTTCCAAACCACGTGCAACGCAGCGGTCAACGAACATTCGCGCCCAGTCTAGGCGCATAGTATCCACTTGCTCTTGCGTTGCAGGTCCGCTCTCAGTTTCGTCTCCTAGCCCGACAGGTCGCTCGCCCTGCCAATTAGGGTCGCGAGGCGTGTGCAGCTGAAAATCACATTTTTTCCATGACGCAAAACTCATCTGCAAATTTCCTAACCTTTAAAATCTCTTCATGAGGACTATGACTTCTAAGTACAATTGTTGAATGTCTCCTTCAACGGACGGCACAACGAAATCCAGAATACAAAGGGGCTACCGCTTTGGCTCGTTCACCAAAAATTACAAAGTCCGATTTCTGCGCAAACCGCATCTAAGCGACATGTCAGCCAGCGGTTGTCTTGTCACCGTAAACTGACAGGAGCCATGTCAGAAACTGTCGAGGTGATTGCCGACACATCAGCTTTCAGAGCCTTCAGTATGACAATCGTTTCCACGATGTCCAAACGACGCTCCGCCAATTCATATTTGCCCACGTAAGACGGAGGCTTGCCCAACAGTTTGGCCAAACCGGCTTGCGATAGCCCGGCTTCCTGCCTGAGCCTGACGAGTTCGCTCAGCAGGAATTGATAGGCCTCTGTTCTTACGGCACCTGCCACTGCTCATGACCTTTAACGTGTAGACACAAGCAGCTACCCCTGTTATGGGGTTAACCCCAAATTGGGAGTGATCACTGCCTGCTACACCCATGATTATTCGCAGTTTTTTTGTAATTTTGCACGAACGGAGACTGATATGACCTTTGACCCGCGCGCACCCAAACCGCCCTTCGATATTGTGCCACGCAAGCGAACCCCACCGGTGGACAAGCCTCAACTCTACGGGCGGTTTTTTGTAGATTTGACCAATTGTCAAAAGCTACGCGATGACATCCGAGATCGCGCTGCGTACCTGCACTGTGTTGGTCACCTGCCGTCACATTTGCGACCACGGGCGAACCAAATCTTGCTTCAGATATCAGAGTATTTCCGTCGCCCCACCAGCTTGGATGGTCGATTAGGTGAACGTCGGTTGAAGGACGACGCAATCCGCGATTTGAAGATCAATGACCACGACATGGTTAGAGAAGTCCGCGAACGCGTAAGCCAAGGCTACCGCATCCAGCACAGTCGCGGCCTTGGAACACGGTGCGGATTCAGCAAGGTTTATATGTTCAAAAACTACCCAGACCATATGATCGCTGAGAAGATCACGGTCACCTTATCCGGCGCGGTCAAGCGAGGTTGGGATTGATCTTGTTACCACTTGCGCTGAAGAGATCGGGTGCCGGGTAGACACATATCGGCGTTAGCCGACTGGAGTGGCCTCGTCGCGTGTCAGAGAGAGGAGGTATCCGGGCACTCACCCGGCACCCTTGCGCTTGAGACTATCACGTCCGGATAACCACCCAAAGTCAAAACAGATAAAATTTAAATAATTTCATTGAGTTAAACATGTAGAAGTCAAGCCTGATCTCAGTATTGGTAACCGTGAGGTAACCACGCCGTGCGTCCTTGGCAGGCAAGCAACTGCCCTTACGCTTCTAGGACATTCAACTTACCAGCCGTGATGGCTGGGCCGCCAATATTGGGATTGGAGAGAACGGCTCTACGTTCTCGACGCACTCGATGGCAATGATCCTGATCTCTTTTGAGGTCAGTGTTTTGTCGTCTGGACTGCACTCCTAAGCCAGAACACCGCGATTATTGTCTCGAGCGGTTCCTTAAAAAGGAACGTATCGATGACGTGTTCGTCTTCTGCTCCCACGGGCAACCTGCCCAAACTCGAGATCCCTGAACCTCTGGTCAGCCTTGTTCGCCTTTTGGCGCGCGAGGCTGCGCGGTCCAATTTTGCAACCCGTTGCAACGGCAAAGGCCCGGAGGTGGATCATGGTTGATCTGCCGATCACAGAGGATGCCGCCTATCTCAGTGTGCGCGATGTCGCCGCGCTGTTCCGCATCAGTACCAAGACCGTTCGCCGCTGGATCAAATCCGGTGATCTGCCTGCAACCCGGCTGGGTCGCGATTGGCGTGTTGCCCGCAGTGATTTGCATGCCCTTGCCAAGCAACGCGGCAATCAGGCAGCGGCCCATGTTCTCTAAAGCTTTCATAAAAATCGGTTTTTTCGGCGTTCGGGAAAACGGGGTCATGGATTTCGGATATAAATTCACGCCCTTGGTTTCCCGAATGTCCACAAGAGCGCCGCCGTGGGTCTGCATGTCCTCAAATGTCCCCTTTTGCACCCAATCTCAAAACTGAAGAGGTTTATCATGACACATCACCAAGAGATCCAACTACCAACAACGCTGGCCGAGGTTCTGGACGTTTTGACGTCCAATCCAGACCCCGACAAGAAACGCCAACAGTCCAAGCTGTCCGCGATCTCGCGCATCAGTACATACATGAACCGTCCTCCGTCGGACATTCCGACAGACATCCCGCAACTGCGCAAACTGCTGGCAACGTTGCATCCCGCCGCCTGCGGGGTGAAGCCCAACACCCTCAGCACCACCAAAAGCGATCTAGCAAGCGCGTTGCGTGCAGTCGGGGTGTTGCAGGATTTTGAAGCCAAATCTGAACTGACCCCGGAGTGGGACACGTTTCTGACGACTGTGCAATCCACCCATCAGGTTTGGGGTTTGATGCGTTTTGTACGATATTGCAGTGCCCGGTCGATTTCGCCCAAGGACATTAGTAGCGAAGTGGTTCAGGCGTTTCAGACGGTCCTCGACGCTGCGCTGCTGAAGAGTGAACCGGCCAAGTACATTCAGTCCATGATCGATACATGGAACCACGTGATTGACAAACACGGTCTCGATCTACCCCGGCTGGACCGCTTGTCGTCGGACCGCTATGTGGCCCGCCCGCTGACGGACTACCCGGAAAGCCTGCAAGCAGAGATCAAAGCCTATATCGACCGCTTGGCGCAACGTGATCTGTTCAGCGATGACGGGCCCGACAAACCGCTGCGTCAGACCAGTCTACGCAACACCGAAGCCCATCTGCGGCAGATGCTGGACGCGCTGGTGTCTGCCGGGCAGAGCCCGGAACACTTCGTTAGCCTGTCGGAACTGGTCACGGTGCCTAATCTCAAAACGGCCTTCCGGACGATCATCGACCGGCGCGGAACCGACGGTCTGCCGTCTGGGCTGAGTAATGTTGCAGCAACTCGTATCGCCATTGCACGGCACCACCTGAACGCACCGGAAGACGCCATCAAGGCGCTCAAAGACATTCACAAGAAAGTTGCAGCGACCCCTCGTGGTATGAGCAACAAGAATGCGGAACGCCTCGCCCAGTTCAATGATTGGGAGAACGTGGCCTTGTTGTTGAGCCTGCCGGACACGCTGATGGCACGGGCGGATGACAAACCGACCCGCCGTGACAGCGCATTGGCGGCGATGCATGCGGCGGCACTGACGATCCTCCTGAGCTGTCCCATGCGCGTCAAAAACCTCGCGAACCTTGATTTGGACAAGCATTTGATCCCTGCCCGCTCGGGGACACACACCTATTATTCTATCCGTATCGAAGGGATCGAGGTTAAGAATGGGGAGCCGATTGAGGTCAAACTGAACACCCGCAGTTCCAAACTTCTGCACCGCTATATCATGCAATTCCGTCCGCAGGTGTCGCAAGCGGGTGGGCGCGCTCTGTTCCCACGCAGCAGCGATGGAAAGCCTCGTGCGCCCAGCAACTTTGGTGGTGAACTCACCCAGCGGGTCTATCGAGAGACCGGCCTAAAGGTTAACCCGCATCTGTTCCGGCACATCGCAGCCAAGCTGTACCTTGAAGAACGCCCCGGTGACTTCGAGACCGTCCGCCGCCTGCTCAAACATAAACGGCTTCAGACGACGATGGATTTTTATGCCTCGCTTAGCAACCAGTGGGCGCATGATCACTACGACGAGGTGGTACTTTCGAAGATCCGGGGGACGTCCAATGACTAATCCCATTCCGCTTGTTCTTCTTTATCAAAACTGGCCCCAGGCGGACAAAACCGCCTGGGAGGCCCTGTTCGCGGAAGGTGACATTTTTGACGGCACAGGCCCTTGTGCGAGTTGGTCTAAAGGCAGCCGCACGAAGCGGCGCCAGAGCTATGGATACTGGCTGTCGTGGGTCACGCGTCATCAGCCTGCCCTTTTGGATCAATCCCCGACGGATCGCATTACCAAAGATGCCGTGCGTGGATTTCTGGAAGAAGCTGAGGCGCGTGTGAACGCAATGACTCTCAAGAACATGATCTGCGATCACTATGTAATTGCAAAGGCTATGCACCCGGCAGGAAATTGGGACTGGTTGAACAAACTGTCCAACCGCCTGATACATTTGGCGGACCGGAAAAGCCTGCCGAAGCCAATCGCCCTCTCAGCGGCAGACATTCTTAACAAAAGTTTGCAGCGGCTCGAAGACGTGGAGAATGATCCGTCTCTCACTGACACCAAGCGTGCAATTCACTTTCGCGCGGGTTTGATGATCGCCTTTCTGATCTCGCGGCCCGTACGTCGTCGCACGTTGCTGGCGCTGACAACGGACCAGCATCTGCGCAATAACGCCGAAGGGTTCGAGGTTCACCTTTCGGCGGAAGACACCAAAGACAAAAAAGCGCGGTGGTTTCCTCTGCCCAAGTTTCTGGCGGAACCGATGAAGTCTTATTTGGATGTCCATCGCCCGATCCTGCTCGGACCCAAGACATCCAACGCGCTGTGGATCAGCCAATATGGAGACCCGATTACCCCCGATGGCCTGTCGCGTGAGTTTCCCAAAGTAGTTAAACGTCTGCTTGGAGTAGAATTGCGCACACACAAGTTTCGGCACATTGCAGCGACCACAATCGCCGAGAAAGACCCGGAACATGTCAACATCATCCGGGATATTCTCGGGCACGCCACGATGGACATGTCTCAGAAACACTACAATCGTGCCACTGGTCTGTCGGCCTGTGACGATTATCAGTCTCTCCTGCAGGCAAAGATGAAGACCTTGGGCGGCAAACGGTCGGCCATCGCGCCCAAACGGCGCTAGTGGGTTCGGTCAAATAACTATGATCGGTGCATTTTTTATTGCAACGGGTTGCAATCGAAAGTGGAAGACACAGCCCAATCCATGCCTATAATGGGTTGGGCCAACTCGTTTCTCAGTCCAAAAGGCCCAACACATGCGCGCCGCCATCTACGCCCGTTACTCCACCGATCTTCAAAGTGATGCCTCCATTGAGGACCAGCATCGGCTCTGCCTCCGTCTGATCAATGGCAATGGCTGGCAGGAAGCGGAGACCTATTCCGACCGGGGGCTCAGCGGAGCATCACATCTGCGTCCCGGCTACCAGAGACTGTTGGACGATGCGCGCCACAACCAGTTCGATGTTGTTGTGGCCGAAGGTCTCGACCGGATCAGCCGGGATCAGGAACATATCGCGGCCTTCTTCAAGCAGATGCGGTTTCAGGGCATCCCGATTGTTACTGTGGCTGAAGGAGAGATTTCCGAACTCCATATCGGTCTCAAGGGGACCATGAGCAGCCTTTTCCTGAAAGACCTGGCTCAAAAGACCCATCGCGGACTTGAGGGACGTGTGCGCAAAGGTAAATCAGCCGGTGGTATCACATACGGCTATGATGTCGTGCGCAACTTCACTCCAGATGGTCAGATGTCCACTGGCGAAAGGATCATCAATGAAGAGGAAGCCGCCATTGTTCGCCGCGTATTTGAGGATTACGCGAATGGTAGCAGCCCTCGCGCCATTGCAGGAGCGTTGAACAATGAGGGTGTTTCTGGCCCTCGGAGTGCAGGCTGGGGCGCGTCCACAATCTACGGGAACTGGCGTCGGGGCACCGGCTTACTCAATAACGAACTCTACATTGGTCGCCTCGTCTGGAACCGCCAACGCTTTGTGAAGGACCCAAACACCGGTAAGCGACAAGCGCGACCAAACCCTCCCGAAGAATGGGTCATTGAAGAAGTACCTGATCTTCGCATTGTCTCGGACAACCTGTGGTCCCAAGTCAAAGACCGTCAAACAGCCACCCGCAGTGCTGTCATCAGCAGCGGCGTCAACCGCCCAGAACGCGCACACCGCGCCAAACATCTGTTTTCAAGGCTCTTGAAGTGTGGTGAGTGCGGCGGGGGCTACACCATTGTTGGCAAATCCCATTTTGGTTGCGCCAACTCTCGCAACAAAGGCACTTGCGACAACCGGCTGACCATAAAGCGGGAAGATTTGGAGACCCGTGTGCTCACGGGTCTCAAGGACCAACTGCTGCATCCGGACCTCATCTCCGAGTTTGTGTCAGCGTACCAAACAGAGTTCAATCGTCTGACTGTCGAGATTTCCAAGAGCAAAACCAAAACCGAACAACAACTGGCCAAGACCACCAAGCAAATCAAAAAGATCGTTGATGCTATCGCGGAAGGTATGTTCCATCCCAGTTTGAAGGCGAAGATGGACGAACTCGAAGCCCGCAAGGAAGAGTTGGAAGCAGAACTGTCCGCTTCGTCTCATGAGCGACCCGTTCTTTTGCATCCCGGTCTCGCTGGCATCTATAAAGAAAAGGTGGAGGACTTGAGCGGTGCGTTGAACAACCCCGCAACGAAGACTGAAGCGACATCCATCATTCGAGGATTGTTATCCGAGATTCGACTGCTGCCCAATGACGGACAGCTTACCATAGAACTCGTTGGGGATTTGGCCGGTCTTTTGGCGCTTGGCACAAAGCAGAACGCCCGCAGCGTTGGTGCTACGGGCGGTTCTATGACGCTGGTTGCGGGAGTAGGATTTGAACCTACGACCTTCAGGTTATGAGCCTGACGAGCTACCGGGCTGCTCCATCCCGCG
>NZ_JBXWMG010000013.1:0-129240 GCF_059609705.1 Ruegeria sp. YTSC192 | reverse complement strand
CGCGGGATGGAGCAGCCCGGTAGCTCGTCAGGCTCATAACCTGAAGGTCGTAGGTTCAAATCCTACTCCCGCAACCAAATTTAGAGCCAGATAACAAACTCTTAGCGCCCCAAGGGGCGCTTTTTGTGTTTGCGTTTTGGAGTGCGGTGCTACAGCAGCGCTACGCTACACAGCAAAGTACAGCACATTGGAAGAATCGAATCCAGCCGTCAGAGTCGCCGATTCTCTCCGCAGAGGAAAAACTAACCCGTAGTCACCGTCAGTACTGTCAGCCAAATTGAATAGCTTCAAACATGAAGGCTACCGAGACTACATTCCAACCGGCAAACGGTTACCCCTCAAGTGTCCCTATAGCTATCCCTCCTATAGGTACTGATGACGCTTTTGCGTCGCTCATCCTCCTCCGCTCAGTCTTCCAGCTTCTCCGTCCAATCAAGACAGGAAGGTAGTCGTCTTTCATGCCTTCAATGCAGCGCTTGTATGCGTGGGGTCAATGTCTACGAAAGCCAACAGCAAAACCAAAGACTTCACGGATCGTTTTATCCAGAGCATCAAGCCTACAGGCAAGCGGTTTCAATACACTGACGGAAAATGCCCGGGCCTGAAAGCTCGTGTATCAGCATCCGGGCGAATTACCTTTGCCGCCATGCTCCGCAACAAAGTCGGCAAATACACCACATACACTATTGGCACCTACCCAGAGATTTCGCTTAAGAACGCCCGTGCCACAGCCAACGAGCTTCGGAAGGAGGTGCAACTTCTGGGGCTGGAGAAGCCATCCGCCCCAACCGTTGCCAAGATTGATAAGGTCACCCTAAGGGAACTTCTCGACGAGGTGCAGCCTTACTTCGCCGCAAACAAGAAGAGCTGGCGACCCCGTTGCAATGGAAATTACAGGAAAACTCGGGCACTTCACGGAATCTGGCATCGACTACATCGTTGAGGAGGTAAAACCGGGACAGATTTGGGTGCACATGATGAGCTACTACGACGAAGTCGACGATGTGGCAGCCGTGCTTCCGAAAATCGAAAACGAAACAATGCTGGAACTCGTGCTGCGGTTTAGTGGCGACTACGACATGGCGCAAATGCCGCAAAGTATGATCGCATTGAGAGACTGCGTTCTTCACGGCGATGGATCGAACACCCGGCATTGATCGGCGAATGCCACGTATGCCGCAAGCCGTGCTACTGGGCTGCGAATAATGAAGGCCCCGAAAGGGGCCTCGCTTGATCCAAATTGCCTAATTGGCTTATGTGGGTTTTCTTTACGATGCTCTCGAGATTCTGAACTCAATGCAAAAACCGTTCAACCGACGACGCGGCAGGATTAGCAAGCGCCAGGGCAAAGAGTGATTTGAACATCACCTCTCGCAACAAGCTATTGTCGGTTCTTGCAAACTCAATTGACGTTTCGACTAAAGCAATTGCGGCAAACAAATCCCGCTCGTCGATGAGTTGGGCAAGCGCCAGCTTGAGTCCTTCAGATTCAGCATGCGTCAGTTTGATGAGGTGGCTCATTTTCGTTCCTTATGGATAAGATTTGTGTGAAACGCTACGGCTCATGCCGCCATCAAAAAATCAGACTCAATGATCTTGTTGAGATCCGACATACGCCAGCGCGACGAGTGGCCGAGCTTGATCGGCTTCCTGACATGTATGACATGACCGCAAGACAAGCGAAGAAAGAAATCCGCGTGAGACAGAACGGGACTCTCACAGGCTTCAACTTCTTCGGAAAAGACTTTCCAATTCGGCCACGCACCTTTTTCTATGACTGGCTATACATCAACACACTTCACAAGGATGAAGAGCTTTCAGCGAGCATGTGTCGGTTCGCCGGTTTTTCCGACATCGAGTTCAATCCGGACAAGTCAGTGAACTGCCAAGCCTTCTCAGCCGCACTCTACGTCTCTTTAGTTCGCTGCGGCATGGTCGACCAAGTGCTTGAGTCAGCGAATGCATTCAGAGAAATATTGACACCTTTCTACAAGCGCCGAGAGCTCAACAATCCATTGCAGAGATCGTTAATTTAGGGCCAAGGCAAGCAGACCCCTTAGCAACCTCCATCCCATCGGCAGCACCACCCTTTACTACAGGATTCAAACTCAATGCCCAGAATACGACGGACTGGGAGCTTCATACGACGCTGTGTGCCAACAACGACCACAAAATTGATTTTGCACATTGGGTCGCTGCTCGGAACCCTGCTGAATTGCTGGATGGTCTCAGCTTCCTTGCGGACTTGCTGAGAGAGGAGCTCAACTGGATGGGCATTCAGTTTGTTCAGCCGGAAGCGGCTGAATAGGGTTTTGGACCCTTAAACGTTCAGGCCGAACAGCTAAAGGCCTGACGACCATACCGATCAGAACCATTTTCTATGCAAGCGAGTGGATAGATAGTAAAGTGTCTATCCGCAGTCCCGGCGCAGTCCCGGGCAACTAACCAATGAGGTGCAACAACGACTAACCCGTCAACACATTGCTTTTCTTAGGGAAAAGTGGTGCCCGGGGGCGGAATTTATAGGTCATTTTTTTGTTTAAATTCAAGCCGTTGCAAATCCTCCAAGTTTGCCATACGTCAGCCATACGTCTTTTTAGCCAATAATTTATCTTCGAGATATTGGGTGACGTATGGACTTTCAGGCCAATTGATCCGCGAGCGAGCTAACTTTTCCTCGTGCGACATCTTTCTTGTAACTACGCAAAATTTTCGCACGGAGCTCTCTTATCTTGGTTGGGCTCTTTAGGTCACCTTTGTAGTCAAAAGTATCACCCATTTCTGCTACCTCGTAATTTAGATCAACGATCAACGAACCCAGAAGTTCGCGAAGCGAGGAAACAAAAGTCTCGATCTTCCCTTCATCAAACACTTTCTTTGGATCCTTTGAGTATTCTGATGCCACCTCATCGTCTGAGATAAGTTCACTCAACAAGGAGAGAAGGAAGAAACGCGTCAGCCCATATTTTGACAAGGGCTTGTACTCAATCTCTTGCATCGCGTCCTGAATGCAGGCCATCACCCTGACCAAGAAAATCACACGCCATGCGTTTACGGCCGGACGAGCAAATATCTCGGCGTATTTGTCGTCAAACAGTTTATAGACTTGATGGCAGCTTTCTGGCTCCATCAGGTCATATGCCAAGAGAAGTCGCCCTGCCTCTTCGTTTGTAACGAGGATCGTGTCCGCTCTAGGTTCCTGGCCTCTTTTGATTTCCAGATCATACTCGCCATCGAGAGCAGTCTCGAATTCTTTTCGTAGCCGCAGCTGGACGTCGTTGGTTGCTTTTAAGTCTCTGGGTTTGATTGCATTCTGATTATTGCTGTTGATCGTAATGCTTCGGCTCAAGGAAGCATCGTCAAGTTGGATCACTTTCGCGATCACTCTTAAATCCTCAGAAAGACTAGCTTCGGCTTTTTTGAATGTTGATATGCTTTGTGCGCCGTTAACCACGACGTAGTTCTTTATATGAAGTTTACCTTCTTCAACATGCGCGTCTGAGCAAAGTATAGTCACACCGTTGTGGTACAAAGGGAAGTTCAAGTGCTCCGTTTGGTCGGCGACACTTTCCTTTAACGCCTTATTGACCTTTGTGTTGCCAAGAGACTGGCGGACATTTTGAGAGAAAAGTGTCCCATCATTGATTCCCTCAAGCTTAACCAATTCCAGCGCTTGGACGGGTAGCAGATATGACGTCGCGTTCGCGCCAGCTTGTATCTTCATTGGCTCGACGTACGTAGCATCGAAGGCAAATTCCCCTTCGACCCCACCATCACTTTCAACATCTATAAACTCAGAGGCAATTCGGCTTCTATCGTACACCCTCAATGACGCGTGTTGGTTCAAGAACTCCTGGCCGTTAGCATCTAACGGTTGGTTAGAAACAAAGAGACCAACAACACTGTAACCTTTCTCAACAAGACCTTTCACGTTGTTGCGAGTTAAAACATTCTTCAGCTCCTGGTTTCCGCCGCCATCAACTAGAGCTTGGACTGTTTCGGGGCTTTCGAACTGCGATAGTGTTCCTGCCAACTCGCGAAGGGCATTGTCGCCGACAGACGTTTCCTTCTGACGAATCTTGCCTTGCAGAACTAGAATTTCTTCCTGGGTGTGGTCGACGTATATGCCATCTACGCCACGATCATTCGGTCTATCGCAAATCGCATCGTCAGCGTCGACACTTTCCAGGCGAAAGATATTTTCGAGAAACCAGTTCAAAAACGAAATTGCTTCAGTACGACCTTTTTCCTCGTAAGGAGCTAGCATCCCTTTCAGGTTAGCGTAGACCAACTCGTCTTCAGTCATTCAAAATGCTCCTCTTAAATTAGTGACTACAACAATCGCTATCACGGCAGTTACCACAACCCTAGATCGCGCAGAGGGGCTCAGACTGCAACCCAAAACGGCATCAAAGATGCGCGCGGGATTGGAAATTTTTGATCAAGTATTTTAATGGGTTATGGCTTCAAAAGTGAGCCATACGTCTTTTTTCAGCTCCAAATCACTGGACCCCAGTTAACTCATTGATATTGGGACATTAATCGAGTTGAGCCATACGTCACCCATACGTCTTTTTTAAAGACGAATAAATCATCTAACCTATTGATTTTAAACAATAATATTGTGATTTGTGGTGCCCGGGGGCGGAATCGAACCACCGACACGAGGATTTTCAATCATTCTGCGCTCTACCCTGGCCGCTATCGGATGGCATGAGATGAGACGGGATGAGACAGCCTAACGCCTGAAATCACAGGGAAAATCAGGGGCACACCTGCGACATACTGCCGCACCAGTTGTCTCAGGTTGTCTCACCCGATTTCAGGCAATCCAACAGGTTTTGCAGTCCCGTGTAGTCCCGGTTCGTAAATCAGGGACCCGGCCAATTTGCACCTCGCTAACAACGCGAGGTTCAACATGAATAGCAAACAAACGCTCACAGACAAGCTCATCCAGAGCATCAAGACTGATCTACCCCGCATCCAGATTACTGATGCCAAGACAACTGGCCTCAAGCTGCGGGTTTCACGCAGCGGGCACAAATCTTTCGCCCTGATGATGCGCAATAAGGCTGGGAAAAACACGACCACTACACTTGGGACATATCCCGAGCTGTCCCTCAAGAAAGCGCGGGAAATTGCATGCCAGTATCGTGTGGACCTGAAGATCAACGGCATGGCAAAGCCCGTTGTGCCAGAAATTGCCGGGATCCAGGAAATCACCCTCAGAGAACTTCTGGACGAGGTGCAGCCAGTATTTGCCAAGACGAAGAAGAGCTGGCGGCCAAGGGGCGGTGCCGAATCCTGCGCTTATACACGAAACACGATTGAACGGGTCTTTGCGCCATTGCTGGACAAGCCTGTTGAAGCGTTGACCGCTGAAGAAATCGCCCTGGTGGCCAATGCATACAAGCCAGTTCGCCCTGTGAGAGGAAAGACCACAGCGAATGGCCAAGTGTCTCGCGCTCTGTCTTACCTTTCTCCAGTGCTCGACTGGGCCGCGCACCGGGGCCGCAAATTTGGTAAGATCGGTGCGGGCCGTCCCAGTCGCCTCGATGTGCCAGAACTTCGCCGCATTCATGATCCCGCGAGCGACGATCCGACCATCAAGGGGAAGCGTGAACGCGTGCTGACAGCCGAAGAGATCGCGGCGGTTGTGCCTTTGCTGCAATACCCTGCGCCGGACACAATTCGCCGCCGGAACATGCTGCCGAAGAACGACTACGGCCCCGCTGCCATGCGATTTCTTCTGCTAACCTTGGCGCGGCGCGAAGAAGTTGCAAACGCCCGTTGGCGAGATATCGATTTCCTTAATGGCGTTTGGACAAAGCCGGAGGTGAAAGACACCAAAGGTGAAGGCCGCAGCCAGCGCCTGCCGCTGTCGCAGGCCGCTTTGGACCTACTCAAGACGCTTCCCGGCCACTCAAAGGGCGATGATGAGGCGTTCGTGTTCCCGAACCGCGATGGCGGCAAGATCGACAATTGGAACCGAATTGCCGAGCATATCCAGAAGGGTAGCAAGACCAGCGACTGGACACGCCATGACCTGCGCCGCACTGGAGCCACTCTGTTGGAAGAGTTGCAGGTGCCCATCCAAACCATCGAAGCAATCCTGGATCACACCAACCGCTTTGCCAATGCAGAGGTCAGCGGCAGCGCCGGGCACTACCTTGTCGCTACTCGGATCATGAATGAGACCGAAGACCCAAAGGTCATTGCACTGACCAAATTGAGCACAGCTTTGGACCACATCGTTGCGACGGTGAAACCCAGGAAACCGGCGTAGGACATTCGGACGGACGGACGCCCCCTAAAGGGGGAGCGTCCGTCCGTCCGAAAAAATGTTCACTTTTTGTTTCCAGTCCGGATCGAACGACCACACATCCTGTTCGGTGCCCATAACACCATCAAAACATTCACAGATACAGGTAAAATATGACTGCCAACACTGATCTCCAAACCTCCGCTGCGTCGCCTCAGCCGCCGCAAATTTTGGGCTGCAATACAATTTCAGCCAACCAGCACGAGCCTGACCCCGATCCCGATTATATTGTCCAGCACCTGCTGTTTCCCGGCCAAGTATCAATGTTTGCCGGCCCGTCGAACCTCGGCAAATCTGCTATCATCGCAAGCGTCTGTGCCCATGTCGCCATGGGGCGTGATTTCTGCGGTTTGCCCGTCTGCCGCAGCGGGATCTTATACATCGCTGCCGAGGCTCCAAAGGGGGTTCTGAACCGCGCCTATCCCTACCTCAGTCAGCAGGCGGCACAGACAGCGCCTTTTGAGGTATTTGACAAACCGGTTGACCTGACCAACCAGCAAGTAGTTGCCCAGTTAGCCAAAGATGCGCTGGCATTCCGTGCTTATCACAGATGCAAAGATCTGCTGATCGTCTTTGATACTCTCAACATCTGCATGCCTGATGGCGATGAGAATTCTTCACGAGACACCGGAAGAGTTCTGGCCAATGCCCAGCAGCTCGCACAAACAACGAATGCGCATGTCCTGATCGTGCATCACACCGGCGCATCTGAAACTTCCAGGCCGCGCGGTTCCACGACTTTGACAGCGAATGTCGATACCGGCATGACACTGCACAAAGCAGATGCATCGCAGCCCGATGGCACTGTGTTTATCAATGTCCACAAACAACGCGAAGATAGCAAGGCTGCCCCGCTGGCGTTTCAGATTCGGGGCTTTGAGGTTGGCAAAAACCGCCACGGTGAGACTACCACGGTCCCTTGGGCTGTTCCCTTTGAGGCCAATAGCTCGCTAATCGAGGAGACGCCCCGCAAAGCGGCCACAGCCGGGAAAGAGCCGGTTTCGGCTCAGCGTGCCAAGGATCTGTTCCGCGTGCTCTCAGAGCTGCGCAAGCAGGATGCTGGCAAGTGGCACAAGCCCAAGGCCCTGGGCCAAATGTCGGGCGAGCCATTCAACGGAATTCGCGGCAATGCCGACACGATGCGAAAAAAGGTTCGTGAAGCGCTCGATGCGCTTCTGGCAGAGGGCAAAATCGAAGAGTGCAAGGAAGGGGTGCGCCTGTGCGTTGCTGGCGAAAACCAAGCTGAGGCGACACCACAGCGCGCTCTTCACTGACATCGTGTTCGCCCATGGTAGCCGGGTATTGTCCCGGCAGTGCCCGCCCCCGCTTTCGGGGGCGTTTTCTGTTCGGCATGTTGAATGCGATCCGCGAACAGATCGACAATCTCATTCCCGATCGAATCCATGGCGACGGGCGACAGTGCGCCAAGGTTGAAATCCATTAGCCGGTGTCTGCGGCAATAGATGGCAAGCATCTTCAACAGTTGCCCCGTCTGCTTCCGCTTGTCTGCCAGGAGGTCCAGTTTTTCCGATTGCATGGTCCGTTTCCTATTTCCAGTCCGAGGAGGAGATAGGGAGGGCGCACAACGGATAAAAACATGGTTTTTATCCACGCCACCCTCACGGAATAGATGGCACTGTTTTCATTTAGGCATTCGGTAAAAACATTTTCAGAGAAGCGCACGGATGAAACCCGTGCGGCGAAGGCGGGCCAAACGGCGGCTCATCTGCGCTATATCACACGGCCACAAGCAGCCCGCGTGGTGATCCACGAACGGCTTGCGGGCAGCACCAGGCGCAAGACCGCCGTTCTGGCTGAACAAGAGGCTCAGAAGCGCAAAGGACGTGTCTGTGAGCGGTTTGTAATTGCCCTTCCGGTGGAGGCTTCAGCGAGGGAGAGAGAGGCCCTGACCTGTGCTTTTGCCGAACGGCTGACCCAGGGTGTTGCCGGATATGTTGCAGCTATCCACGATCAGCATGGCAATGACATCAGGAACCCGCACGCTCATTTCGTGTTCTTCGATGTGCAGCAGAAAACTGGCGGGCGCGGCAGACCCAAAAGCACGCTTGGCCTTGCCCGGAAGAATGCCATTCAGAGCGCGGCGAAGATGTGGGCTGAACTGCACAACGAAATGATGCGCGACTGGGGCTTTGGCCCGGAATCCGAGATCAGCCATCTGTCTTATGCAGACCGTGGCATCGACAGGATTCCTACAATTCACGAAGGCGCAAGCGCCCGGGCAACGGCCAAGGCCAAGAAGGCAAGCAAAAAGGAATGGAAGCGTATCGACCAAGGCCAAACCCGGGCCGAGGCAAACGCAATTATCCGGGAAATTAACCAACTGAAAGAGGATCAGGAAAATGCAGGAACCGTTCGACTGGGAACAGGCGATGGAAACAACAAGGCGCAGCGCAACGGCAGCGTCGCAGAACAGCGAGAACGCTGTAGCGGGAATATCAAAGCTGCTGCGGGAAATCGACCGCCATTCAAACGAGATCGCCAAGCTGACCAAGGCAATCGACCAAGTGGCGGCCACACAGGCCCAGCAAGACGCCCGCTTCAAGGCCAACCTCGATCACGCCCAGGGCGACAACCACCATTCCTGGCGGCTGCCCGCCTTGGGCTTGCTTGCCATCTTCGCCGTGGGCGTAGGATTCGGCGGATTTATCGTGAGTTGATCATGTTGCGCGACACTTTGAGGGCGCGGCTTTTGCCGAGTGAAGGGCAACGCCGCTTGCATCCTGACGCTCAAGAAGTGGGACTACAGCAGCCCCATACGATCCAAACGACAAAGCCCCGCCAAGGCGGGGCAGAGCGTGGGGCATAGAAAGCGAACCCTATAGATATCCTACTTGATCGCCCTCAATGAGGCAGGTCAGTTGATGACACAGCAGGTCTCGCATGTGCCTGGGAAAAAAGCGCTTGGAACATCAGCATGCGCATCCCGGCATTTTCGGTCTCCGCCAAATCCCTGGAGGTTTCGAGAAACGAGATAGCGGCATCCAGATCCCGTTCGTCGATGAGTTGAGCGAGAGCCAGCTTGATGCCTTCAGCTTCGGTGTGGGTCAGATTGATGGTAGGGTTCATGTTATTTCCTTGATGAAAAATGTTGTTTGTGCAGGGTGTTGCAGCTTACGCAGCCATTTGGGCGTCAGCGGCTACGATCCGGTTGAGGTCGGATACACGCCAGCGTGAAGAATGGCCTCGCTTGATCGGCTTGGGGAAATCACCGCGCTCAATGTCGCGGTAGATGCTGGCGCGCGAACGGGCCAGCGTTGCGCATACAGTTTTGATATCTACCAGTCGGTCTTTGATTGCGGCCTGATTGTCATGATGCATTTGGATACTCCATATTTTCAAAAGCCGAGAAATATTGGCGGTTTCAAAAATCGACTTATAGCGGCTGCGAAACTTTCTCGTATCTCACTGATTTTGAATGAAAGTATTTTCGCTCGCACCAGTGCCGTTGCCGCGATACAACTGGTGCAAAGCAGATTTTAGGCCCTTCGAGGCCGAGCAGGAAAGACCATCACCATGCCCACCTTGGACTGGATCGGCAAAAAGGCCGTCGTCAATCATCACCGCGAGGTGCCCTACAGACTTGTGCATTGCGATGGCGAGCGGTCGGCGGGTGATCCTGATGCCGGGAACCTGCTGGTGCAGGGCGACAACCTGGAAGCCTTGAAGGCGCTGTTGCCCTACTACGCGGGCAAGGTGAAATGCATCTATATCGACCCGCCTTATAACACCGGCAACGAGGGCTGGATCTACAACGACAATGTAGCCTCACCGGAGATCAAGGCTTGGCTTGGCAAGGTTGTGGGCAAAGAGGCCGAGGATCTATCGAGGCACGATAAATGGCTCTGCATGATGTATCCGCGACTGCGGCTGCTGCGTGAGTTCCTTCGAGAAGATGGAGCGATTTTCATCAGTATTGATGACAACGAAAACCATCACCTAAGAAACATGATGGATGAAGTCTTTGGACATAACAGGTTTATTGCCAACATCATGTGGCAGAAGAGGACTTCGCGCGAAAACCGTTCTGCGATTGGCGACTCCCATGACTTTGTCCTCGCTTACGCCAAGAAGAACATTGAAGCCTGGAAAGAGGTGAGAAACCTCTTGCCTCCAAATGACAAGGGTTTTGCAAACCCGGACAACGATCCCCGAGGGCCTTGGCGCTCTATTCCGTTTTCGGCGCAAGGTTTCCGAAAGGACCAAATGTATGAGATCACGACTCCGACAGGATCAGTGCTGCTGCCGCCTGACGGGAGGTGCTGGGGAGCAACCAGGCCTAAATTTGATCAATTTCTGGCGGACAATCGCGTCTACTTCCCGAACGGTGGGAATGGTCGCCCCAGGATCAAGCAGTTTCAGGGTGAAGAGAAGGGCTTAGTTCCGAACACTGTATGGCTCGCCGAAGAAGTGAGCGACAACGAGCGAGGAAAAAAAGAAGTCATTGAGATCTTGGGAGGGGAGGAAATTTTCGACACCCCCAAGCCGACTGGGCTGATAAATCGGATTCTGCAAATTTCAACAGACTCCCATGACCTCGTTATGGATTCATTTGCCGGTTCTGGAACAACTGGCCATGCGGTCCTCGATTTGAATAAACAGGATGGCGGCAATCGCAAATTCATATTGGTCGAGATGGATCAGAAGATCGCACCCCAGATCACTGCCGAGCGCCTTCGCCGTGTCATCAATGGCTATGACAAAGGTGGTGATCCGGAAAAGCCGGTTGAAGGTCTCGGTGGCGGTTTCCGCTACTGCCACCTTGGCACGCCGCTGTTCAACGAATTCGGTGATATCGACGAGGCTGTGATCTTCCCTGATCTGGCCGCACATGTGTTCTTTTCCGAAACTGGTGCTCCCCTGCCGAGGAAAGTGTATGGCTCCAGTTCCCTCATCGGACAACACAAGAACAAGATTGTCTATCTGCTGTTCTCACCCGCCGAACAAGGGTTCCCCCGCGAAGCCGCAGGGAATGTTCTAACCCCGGATGCCCTGGCTGAACTTCCAGGAATGCCAGCAGGATTCGACGGTGAGCGTGTCGTCTACGCCGAAGGTTGCACGGTGTCATCGGAGCGTTTGAAAGCCGAGGGTATCATCTTCAAGCAAATCCCCTATCAGATAGAGGGGGCGTGATATGGCTGCTGTGAACTTCTACCTGAAAGAATACCAGCAAGCTGCTCTGGATCGTTTTCGTAGTTACCTACGGGACAGCACCAATGACGGTTGCAATGTCGCCTTCTACAAGGCCACGAACCTGCCTTACCGCGATGCGCCGGTGATCGCCCAGGGCACGCCCTATGTCTGTCTGCGTGTGCCCACCGGGGGTGGCAAAACCATCATGGCGGCGCACTCTGTCGGCATCGCCGCCCAGGAATACTTGCAGGCCGCAAATCCGATGGTTCTTTGGCTTGTGCCCTCAACCCCGATCCTGGAACAGACGGTCGCGGCCTTGAAGAACCCCGAACACCCATATCGGGTGGCTTTGGCCAAGGACTTTGGCCGCAATGTCTCGATCTTGACCAAGGCCGAGGCTCTGGCCATGTCTCGGGCGGATGCCGAAGGTGGGGCATGCATCATCGTGTCAACGATTCAGTCTTTCCGCCGGGAAAAGCCCAACGGGGACGCGGACACTGAAGGCTTGAAGGTCTATCAGGATGCAGGCGCATTGATGGATCATTTTTCTGGCCTCACAGAGGCGCAGGAAGCTGGTTTGGAGAAGGTCGAAGGCACAAATCGCCCCATCGCTTCTCTGGCGAACCTGCTGCGCCTTCACCGGCCCATGGTGATCGTGGATGAAGCCCACAATGCCCGCACGGCCTTGTCTTTCGACACGCTCGCCCGGTTCAGTCCCTCGCTGATCCTCGAACTGACCGCGACGCCGCAAACTGACCACAATCCGGCAAGGGACAAGCACGCATCCAACATCCTCTATTCCGTCTCAGCCGCCGAGCTGAAGGCAGAGCAGATGATCAAGATGCCGATCAAGCTGACCACCGACCGGGACTGGCGGAAAACGATAGGCGCAGCGCTTGATTGTCAGGCAGCGCTGGAGGAAGCCGCCAAGGCAGAAGAAGCCCAGACGGGTGAATACATTCGCCCGCTGATCCTGTTTCAGGCTCAAAGCGCGAAGAAAGATGATCCGTCCCGTTTGACCTACGAGGTGATCGAAAAATTCCTGATCGAGGACAAGGGAATCCCGAAGGACCAGATTGCGGTGCATTCTGGCCCTCGCAAGGATTTGGATGAACACGACATTCCCGATCCGGAATGCCGGGTGCGATACATCATCACCGTGCAAAAACTGAAAGAGGGCTGGGATTGCCCCTTCGCTTACGTCCTGTGTTCAGTAGCCGAGCAGGTATCATCCACCGCAATTGAGCAAATCCTGGGCAGGGTTCTACGCATGCCCAAGGCCAGGCTCAAGAACCGCCCGGCACTCAACCAGGCCTACGCCTATGTTGCCTCTGCCAGTTTCGACAACACGGCCCAAATGCTCAAAGATGGCTTGGTGGAAGGTTCCGGCTTCAATAAGCTGGAAGCAGCCAATTTCATTGCCCCGCAAGGCGATATGGGATTTGAGGAGGCCGCGCATGAGTTCGAGCACAAGTCCGATCCTTTGCCGGAAGAAGACCTGCCGAGCGACACGGTGCAGGAGGCCATCGAGAAACTGCCCGCTTCGGTCAAGCAGCGGCTGACCTACGACACGGAAAGCCGGTCTTTGGGCTACAAAGGCCCGATGACCAAGGAAAGCCGGAACCTGATCCAACTTGCCTTCGCCAAGGCCCCGAAAGCGGCACCGGTGGTCGAACGCCTTTATGCAAAGTCCAACAATTTTCAGACTTCGGCGGCGGAAGACCAGGACAAACCTCCCTTCATCGTGCCTCTTCTGGGGTTCCGCAAGCAGGGAGAGTTGCAGCTATTCAGCAAGGAGCATTTTCTCGACCTGCCATGGCGACTCGACCAGTGCGACGCCTCTGACATCGCAAACCGCTTCAGGATCGTTGACGAAAGCCAGTCTGGCCAGATCGACATTTCTGAAGCCGGGAAAGTCGAGATCGACTTTGCTCGCCGTGTCCAGGGTGAACTTTCGGCAGTCATCCAGGAACCAGCTTGGACATTGCCAAGGCTGGCAAACTGGATCGACATGGGCATCAAACACCCGGATATCACCAAGCCGAGCGCGGTGGTGTTCATCAGGAATGCCCTGAACAAGCTCATCGAGGAAGGGTATGATTTGGATGTTCTGGCTCGCAACAAATACGACCTGCGCAAGGTCATGGCGGACCTCATTTCCGATCTGCGCGATAATCGGGAAAACGACAACTACGCTGCCCTCTTTGCCGCCCACGCTGATCAATTCGCCACCAGCGCCGAGCTGTCCATGATTTTTGATGAGCAGAGCTATGCCTTCAACCAGCCCTATGCCGGGGCCACCAAGTTCAACAAACACTATACCCCGTTGATTGGCGACCTGAAGGCTCAGGGCGAGGAGTTCGAGTGCGCGGTTCATCTGGACCGGATGGATGCCGTGAAATACTGGATCCGGAATGTCGATAGAAAGAAGTCGTCTTTCTGGCTTCAGATGCCACATGACAAATTCTATCCGGACTTCATGGCCATGCTTGAAGACGGGAGGATCTTGGCCGTCGAATACAAGGGCGGGCACCTTTATGAAGGAGAGCAAGCCAAGCGTCAGATTGGTGAAGCATGGGCCCAAGCCAGCAATGGGCAGTGCTTGTTCTGCATGCCGACTGAAAGAGGCTTCGACCTGATAGATCAGACGATTGCGTGAGAGTAGGGGCGGGAGTTTCCCGCCCACTATTTAATTCAACAATCCATCTTCCTTCAGGCGATCATACGCAACTCGAATTGCGTCCTCACCGAAGGTGTTTCTTTTGTTTTCGTTCCAGCTCATCATCTGCTCGATGATCTTCTCGACCGGGTAGTGCCCTTCATGATGAGCCAGCCAATGAACTGACGACAGCAACTCCAGCCCATAAGGGCTCTCGTAGCCTTGAATGAGCTTGGTCAAGCGACCGATGACATCCTCGCTATCAGGATCGGCTTCACTCAGGAATTCATCAGCGACAGCGCAGCCACTGGGCGTGACATGAGCTTGGCGGTCTCCTGTCAGAAATCCGCTGATCATCCCATGATTCTCGAAGGCAACAAAAGCCTTCTTCAAGTTCTCGGAGTAGGGCCCATAAAGATTCCGGGCGAACTTCAGATTGAAGTCAACACCCAGAGCTTGAAGGAAATACGCGACCTTCTGCAACGAAACTCTGTCGAACGAACCGTCGAAAAATCTCTCAAGGTCGCTCAAGCCCCTCAAGAGCATCGCTCGCGCATATGTCATCGGCAGGTTGGAATGGACATGCTCAGGTTGATCCAAGGAATCTCTTGGAGGGAAAATCACGATTTCAACATCATCCAGGCCCGAAAGCTTCGAAAGAATTAGCGGCTTCACATCGGCCCAGTCGAGACCACCATTGCCGCATCCGAGAGGAGGAATCGCAATGGACTTGATACTGTGTGCAGTTATTTCTTCACGAAGAGCATCCAAGCCATCTTCTACATAGGAGATTTTTGACTTCGAACGCCAATGTGCTTTGGTTGGAAAGTTGACAAGATATCGGGGGCCTTCCGATGGAAAGAGTTCCTTCGTGTCGAAGATGAACATTCGACCCGGTGTCAGCTCTTTGTTCTCGCAAAGCTTTCTGTAAGCCTTAAAGTTTGCTGGCCAGCGCTTTTTGAACTCCAGTGCGACGCCCTTCCCCATCACGCCAACACAATTCACAGTGTTGACCAAAGCCTCGACCGGCTCGGAGAACAAATCACCGCGTTTGAATGTAATGGTCATCGAACAAAGCACCCTGGTTTTTCCAAGACAGGGATTCCCCATCCGGAGGCGTCTACATGCGCCTGAATTGTCCTCTTCATGCCATCCGAAGGCACAACAATGCAAGCTACTTGCTGAAGCGACACCGCGTCCTTCACCAAGAACTCAGCCATGCGCTGCTGTTTGCGGAGCTGGTATTTCGCAGGTGGGAACTTGTTGAAAAAGAACTTGCAAACACCATCGTATCCAATCTCCGGAATCCCGGCGGTAAGCGGGTAGTCATCAAACACACTCCACTGGACATGCGTTTCTAACTGGCCAATGTCGGCGCTGAGCGTCGGCAGAGGTGCCATGGAATTCAGAGGATAGTCACTGAAACAATATGGGGCACCTGCAGCTGGAAACCCATCCGTGCGGCAAACTATAAAGGCTCTATCGTCCAACTTGGACATACCCAATTTGACACCATTTGGGTCGATTACTTCCACGCTTTCTCGATGGATGGAGCAAGTGAACGATGTCAAAGGGGAGAAATAGAAAGCGACATAGTCATTAACTACACCACCGTATGGCAATGTGAATGCACCAGTGCCACGCAATCCAACCAAGCCGGGTAGGCTTGTTTGGTGACACCTTTGCGGCGCCCCATGATTCTTGGATCTGATTTCTCCATCCGCCAGGAATGTCGGGATGTCCCTGTAGTCAACTTGGCGAAATGCAAAACGATCAGGCATGAAAATGACTCACTTGTTTCAATCACCGAGACAACACACTGTTTTTCAGCCACCTTCAACCCAGAGTAATGGTCGCTGGTGTCTTTCTCAGCCTCTTCGCAGACGATGGTCAGGCTGTTCTTCGAAACTGGACTTGGAATTACTCTGGCCCAAGCGAAGACTGTCAGTCTCGACCACCACACAATCCTGGAATAAGCTCTTTGCAGTCCCGGTGCAGTCCCGGGCAATCAACCGATGAGGTGCAATAACGGCCAAACTGCCAACGCACTGTTTTTTTTGATAAAAATGGTGCCCGGGGGCGGAATCGAACCACCGACACGAGGATTTTCAATCCACTGCTCTACCCCTGAGCTACCCGGGCACGGGAATGGCAACAGCCATTGGGTGGAGGCCTTCTATGACTTGCACTAAGCAGTGTCCAGAGGCTTTTTGACATTTTTTTAGTGCGGGCGGTGGGGGATGTCTTCGGGTTCGGAAATTGCGTCCTCGATATCGTCTTCGCGCTGCGAGGGCACGGCGTAAGAGCCGTTCAGCCACTTTGCCAGATCCAGATCCGCACAGCGTTTGGAGCAGAAGGGACGGTATTTGGAAGCCGTCTTTTCCTGACAGATCGGGCAGGTCATCCAAGCACCTCGCTCAGAGGGATACGCCCGCGTTTGCGTTGCAGCTCGAAATGGCCAAGCGGTGTCCACCCTGCGAGCGTTGTTTCGATCCCGTCCGCTTTGAACGCAGCGCGTAGGGCCTGTTCAAGACCGCGACGGTCTTTCTTTGGCATCGGGGCCATGTCAATGGTGATCTGCCCGCCCAGACCGCGCACCCTCAGGACGCGGGGCAGGGTCTTGGCGCAGGCGAAATTGGCCTTTGTTCCGGCTGCGAGCGAAGTGTCGGCTCCGGTGTTTACATCCACAGCGACAAGCGCACGGGTGGGTTCGATGTATAGATGTCCCCCGCCCGGCAGCGGCTCGGCAATGCCGCGGGCAATGTCCAGTGCGTCCAGAACGCCGTGATGTTCGAAGCCACCGGCCTCGGTCACGACATCTGCCGGGTCAGTCCAATCCCGCCAGGCCAGGATATGAGGGCCGTCGCCTTCGGCCAGAGTTTCAGGCTCGGTACCCGGATCGTTCAGGACCTGCTCGGCCTGCGTCAACATGGCGCCGATGTCCTCGGCGATGTCATCCGCATCCGCTCCAGCACAGCATGACCGCAGAATCAGGCCGTAGGCGCTGTTGCCCATGACCTCATGAGCGATTTCCAGCAGGCGGTCGCGCTCATCCTCGTCTTTGATGCTGCGCGAAATGTTCAGGCCCGGAGCCTCGGGCGTGACAATCGCATAGCGGCTTTTGAACAGAACGCGGTCGGTGACCGGAACGGCTTTGCCGGGTTCGGCAAAACCTGTCACCTGCACCAGCAGAAGCGCTCCGGGTGCGAGGCCCTTGACCTGACGCAGAAAGGCGGGTCCGTCCGGGGTGGTGAGGAACATGCCGCCCTGGCCTTTGACCGGGCGATCCGCGCGGGCGCGGTAGATCGTGCCGGGGGGCGGTGTGTCTCCGGCGATCAGAAAATCGTCAAGCTTGCCGTCAACCATCAGTGCGGCGGCTTCGCGGGTTTCGATATGGTCCAGAACGATTGTGCGGCCTTTCATGGCGCCTCTCTGTACAATGGGTAGCCGATTGCCTGCAAAAGTGCGGCGGTCTCGGACAGGGGCAGGCCCACGATGCCGGTGAACGATCCGGAAATCCAGGGAATGAATGCCCCGGCCGGACCTTGGATGGCATATCCACCCGCCTTGCCCTGCCAGTCATCTGTCGCAAGATAGGCGTTCACCTCGACATCCGACAAGCGTTTCATTTTGACCTGAGAGACCACGTCGCGCTGCAACACCCGATCTTCGCAGCGCACCGCGACCGAGGTCACGACCCGGTGCCGACGCCCGGACAGAGCGTGCAGAAACTCGGCCGCTTCGCCTACGTTTTCGGGTTTGCCCAGAATGCGACGCCCCAGCGCCACCGTAGTATCGGCACACAGGACGATATCCGCACGATCCGCCTGAACAGCCTGCGCTTTTTCGCGCGCAATACGGCTGCAATAGGGAACCGGAAGCTCGCCCTTCAAAGGCGTTTCGTCAATGTCAGGAGGGCGCACGGCATCGGGCTGCACGCCAAGCTGCGCCAGCAGGTCCAGCCGCCTTGGGCTGCCCGATCCGAGGATAAACGCCATAAGGTAGGGCGTTACTTGAAGCGGTAGTTGATCCGACCCTTGGTCAGATCGTAAGGGGTCATCTCGACTTGAACTTTGTCGCCGGCCAGAACACGGATGCGGTTCTTTCGCATCTTGCCTGCCGTATGTGCGATGATCTCATGGCCGTTTTCCAGCTCGACCCGAAACGTCGCATTAGGCAGGAGTTCCTTCACGACACCGGGAAATTCGAGCGTATCTTCCTTGGCCATGTTGTCTCCATCATTACGTTGCACTCGCAGAATCTGCGAGGATGTGCGCTTAAATGAGCCTATTTTTCCCTTATTTCAAGGGCGGAATCACTAAAGCGTGGAGAATGTGACAGATTCGACTCTGGGGGATTGCTCGTCCCAGTGGGTTCGATTCAGGACGTGCCCGTCGGCACGGACATCGGCGATGGCGCTCAGGTCGATATCGGCATAGGTCCAGCCCGGTTGATTCAACACCCCTTCGGCCAGCACGCCCGTCTGTGGAAAGCCCTTGTCAGGCGGGCCAAAAATGCCGCCCGTGCCGGTGTTCATATCCACGGCCTCGGACCAGTCATTGTTCCCGACCAGCGATGCCATGACCGTAACGCATTGATTTTCCAAGGCACGCGACATCGCCCCGATGCGCACGCGCCAATACCCCGCCAACGCTTCGGTGCAGGATGGGACAAGGATCAGATCCGCTTCGCTGAGCGCACGGCCCAGCAGTGGGAATTCGCTGTCATAGCAGATCAGCACGCCGATCTTGCCCAATGCCGTGTCGAACAGTTTGAGGGGGCCTCCGGGGGCGATATCCCAGTGTTCGCGCTCGAACCGGGTCATGATCTGCTTGTCCTGATGATCCTGCCCCCCGTCCGGCGCATAAAGCTCAGCCCGGTTCACAGGACGGCCCATACCTGTCGCAACCGGGGCCGAGGCCCCGAGGATGTATGTCTTGTATTCCTTCGCCAAGCGCTGGTGCAGGTTTTGCACATCTTCCATCCGGTCCGAGACCGCCTGAATCGACCGCTCCAGATCGCCTGCCACGTCGGCCCCGTCCAGCGTCGACAGTTCCATCGCGCCGTATTCGGGAAAGACCAGCAACTCGGCCCCATTGCCGGCGGCCTGCGCGACCCAGGTGTTCAGCTTGTCCTCATACTGCGCCCAACTGTCGAGCCAATCGAGGTCGTAAGCGGCGGTGGCGACTCTCATGCATCTGTCCTTCGATACGGATTTGCCGGGACACTAAGTGACGATGGCCGGGCGTGTACAGGCCGAACCTTTCCACCCGACGAAACGACGACAAAGTGAATTGGAGGTCTCAGGCCCATGTGGTTTAATCGAACCCGGAGGGCACCATGCAAAAACCTGAAAGCTTTGAGAAGTTCTATTTCGCCAAGGTCGGCATGGGCGAGGCTTGCGGCTGTGCTGAACGTGTCATTGACGTGTACGAGTTCAATCGCAAAGGCGGCGCCCAGAGCAAAGACAGCGTGGCGCCGAAAAAGCGCAAGACCAAGTCACTCCGCGGCTGGGCCGTGAAATACGGTCTGATCAGTCGAAGGCGTCAGGGTTGAGAAATAGAGATTCCTGAAAGTCCTGATTGGCCTTACAACAACCGTATTGCGTGCGCCTTTAGAGAATGACAACCATTGCGCATGGTTCGAATTGCATTTCACATTCTCATCGTTTTGATTTTAACGCTTCTGACACAAATTGGCGGCATCGCTTGGATGATTTCACGTTTTTTCAAACGGCATCTCTCAGCGTTTCTAGCCGCTTACGTGGCTCTTTCTTTGGCGAGTATCTGGATCGCACCGCATTTCGGGCGCGTTGCGCTGAGTTGTTCGGAAGAGGGTCCTTTTGAAGTGCAAAGTTGGATGTACTGTGCGTTGAACAGAAACTACGTCTCTCCCGAAATGTATGACGTCCTGACCAGCACTGCGGAGGAAATGGAAAGAAGGCACCCGGGCACAGTTACCGTTGTGCTTGACGCAAACTTTCCCTACTTAGACGGGTTCCCGCTACTGCCTCATCTGTCACATGATGACGGGGAAAAGGCAGACCTTGCATTCTACTACGCGGACGAAACGGGCTATTTGAAAGGCGCGACGCGTTCGCCGATCGGCTATTTCGCATTCGAACCGGGGCCTACAAATTGTTCAAAGACGTGGCCGACACTTCGATGGGATTTCGATGCCCTGCAATCTCTCTGGCATGGTTATGACATCGAAGAAAATCGTAACCGATCCGTGCTAGAGGTTCTGGTCGAAGATGAGCGCGTCGGGAAAGTCTTCGTTGAGCCTCACCTTGTGGATCGCTTGGGCGCTGAGCATCCGAAAATCCGGTTCCAAGGGTGTCGCGCGGCGCGCCATGATGACCATATCCACTTTCAGTTGTAGTTGGTCTTCATGTCTCTACGGGGCGCGTCACAAATCCCGGATCCAGAACTGCAACGGCTTGAGCGTCTCGCCCTCGTCCCCGACATCTTTCCATGAGAATTGAGCGATCACGCCGGGTAATGGCTCGTAGCCGCGGGATCTCCAGAACGTATCAAGCGGGCGATAGGTTTCTGGCCGCATGGGATGATCTGCCGGGCGTTGGACGCTGCAGAAGGCGCATTTGGTGAAACCCTGTGCGCGGGCGTGGGCCTCGCGCTGGTCGAAGAATTTGTGACCGACGCCTTGGCCTCGGTAGTCGGACAGAAGGACGGATTCGGCACAGTAGAAGATCTGCGACAGGTCCAGACCCGTTCCTTGAAACGCGGCGGCAAAATCGTCAGCGTGGTCGGTCAAAGGTGCGCCGGTCGAGGCTCCAATCAGGCGGTCATTGTCGAAGGCGCCGACAACGATGGCCTTGTCGCTGTCGCGGTAGGATTGCAGGTAGCTGCGCTCGTATTCCAGATCGCCATCATAGAGGTAAGGCCAGGCCCGAAACACCTCGATCCGCAGGCGCGCGACGTCGTCCAGAGCGGCCTCGAGCGCCGCTCCGGTCAGGGGGCGGACGGAAGTGACCTCAGCCATTCGAGACCTGTTTGGTCCAGTCCGCAAGGTTGTAGAAGGTGGTAACGCGGGTGATCTTGCCGTCCCGCAGGTCAAAGAACGACCCGGCAGGCAGGCGGTAAGTCTGGCCATGCGCCTCGGGCAGGCCCTCGTCGGTTTCAAGATAGGTGCCGTTGACGATGAACTCGGCCGCGGCGCGGGTGCCACCTTGGGCATCGAACACCACGATATCGGTCAGATTCTCTTTGTAGCAGCGGTTCATATGGGCGCAGAAGGCTGCGAATTTCTCTTTGCCGACGCGGATCTGGCCTTCGTTCACATGATGGGCCACGTCATCGGACAGACAGGCCAGCATGCCATCGACATCACCGGCGTTGAAGGCGTCGAAATAGGTCTTCACGGTCTGGTTCATGGGTCACTCCGTTGGTTCGCCCCAGCGGTCTTTCAGATGCTTGATGATCTGATCGCGGGTCTGTCGGTAGTGATGTAGCTTTGATTCCCGTGTCTCGCCCATCCCGGTAGGGTCCATTATTGGCCAATAATCGACATCAAGGTGGAAAATCCGGGTCAACTCCAGTGCCCGCCGCTGACTGGCGGGGGACAGCGCGACGATCAGGTCGAACGAGCTTAGGTCGTCACCCCATTCTTCCATCTCGTCAAAGGATCGGGTGCGGTGGCGAGACAGCTCAACGCCCATTTCCTGACAGACCGCAATGCAGAACCCGTCAATGTCCAGATCGTTGCGTACGCCAGCGGATTGCACATAGGTGCCGGTGCCGTAGAACTTTTTCATGATGCCTTCGGCCATCGGAGACCGAACCGAATTGTGGTCGCAACAGAACAGAATGGACTGCGGCAGAGGCGTCACCCGTTAGCCTCCGAAATGTAGCACGCAGATCAGCGTGAACAGGCGTCGGGCGGTGTCAGTATCTACGTCGGCCTTGCCTTCCAGCCGTTCCTGCAGAACGCGGCTGCCTTCGTTGTGAATGCCGCGCCGGGCCATGTCGATGGTTTCGATCTGGCTGGGCGGCAGGGATTTGACCGCGTCGAAATAGCTTTGGCAGATCTGGAAATAGTCTTTCACCACCTGCCGGAACGGTCCGAGGGACAGGTGGAATTCGGCCGCTTTCTGGCTGTCTTCGGTCGAGATATCAAAGACCAGACGTTTGTCGCGGATCGAAAGCTGCAGGTGATAGGGGCCGTCAGGAATGGCGCGGTCATCCCGCTGAGGCAGGTCAAAGCTGTTATCTTCAAGCAGATCATAGATGGCGACCTTGCGCTCCTGCTCGATCTCGGGGGTCGGCGGGGGCAGGTTCCGGTCATCCAGTTCGATATGCGAGATACGGGTCATCTATACGGTCACAATCCTTCACGTCTGCCAAGACCTATAACAACGACTTTCATTCGGCAACGTACAGAGACGCCACAAGTCGGCGATCTTTACGTCATGTCAGCCGTTCAGCCGGTTCAGACGTGCTGTTACCGACAAACCATGCGCCTCAAGGCTTTCCGATTGCGCCAATGTCTCGGCCGCTGGACCGATCGCGCGCAGCGCTTCGGGGGTCATCTGGCTAAGCGTGGTGCGTTTGAGGAAATCCATCACGCTGAGGCCGGATGAGAACCGCGCCGAACGAGCCGTGGGCAAAACGTGGTTGGGGCCGCCGACATAGTCTCCGATGGCCTCGGGGGTGTACTGCCCAAGGAAAATCGCGCCTGCATGGATGGTCTTTTCGCTCAGCGTCACCGGGTCGGCCACGCACAGTTCCAAGTGCTCGGGCGCGATGCGGTTCGACAGGGCGGCGGCCTCATCCAGATCGCGCACGGTGATGATCGCACCAAAGTCCCGCCAGCTGGCCCCGGCGATGTCGCGGCGCTGCAGGGTCTCAAGGCGTTTTTCGACGGCCTTCGCCACGGCCTGACCGAACCCGGTATCATCCGTGATCAGGATCGACTGCGCGCTTTCATCATGTTCGGCCTGACTGAGTAGATCCAGTGCGATCCAGTCGGGCTCATTGTCCTTGTCGGCAATCACGAGGATTTCCGACGGGCCTGCGATCATGTCGATCCCGACCTTGCCGAACACCCGGCGCTTGGCTGCGGCGACAAAAGCGTTACCCGGACCGGTGATCTTGTCGACCGGAGGGATGGTTTCGGTGCCATAGGCCAGCGCGGCAACGGCCTGCGCGCCGCCGATACGATAGATCTCATCCACCCCCGAAAGTTGCGCAGCCAGCAGAACCAGCGGGTTCGCCTGACCGTCGGGCGTGGGCACCACGATGGCCAGCCGTTCAACCCCTGCCACCTTGGCCGGGATCGCGTTCATCAGAACGGATGAGGGGTAGGAGGCCAAACCGCCCGGCACGTAAAGACCCGCCGCCGAGACAGCCGACCAGCGCCAACCCAGCGTTGCGCCGGCCTCATCGGTCCACTGATGATCCTCGGGCATCTGCTTTTCGTGGTAAACGCGGATACGCTCTGACGCCAGTTCCAACGCGGCACGGTCTTCCGGGGTCACCTGTGCGACGGCTGCGGCAATTTCTTCGGGCGAAAAGGCCAGTGTCTCGGGCGTCAGTTCCAGCCGGTCGAATTTCGCAGTCAGCTCGATCACCGCCGCATCGCCACGGCTGCGGACATCGTCGATGATCCCGGCCACCACCGCATCTACATCCGGGCTGTCTTCACGCTTGGCCGATAGCAGCGTTTGAAAGGCAGCCTCAAACTCGGGCGAGGTGGTGTCGAGGAAAACGGGCATGATCTGGCACTCCGGAGCGTTTCACGGGGACATATCGTTCGTAAGGGTTGGCCTCAAGCCTTCTCGGCCGGGTGCAGCGATTTGCGCAGGGGGAATTGGGTCATCCCGTGCCACCCTTCCACATCGCCCGCCGAAACCCAGCCATATCTGAGGTAGAAGGCCCGTGCTGTGTGGGTCGCATCCAGATAGGCCTGCGCGCAGCCCTGATCTGCCAGCGCCTTTTCCAACCGGGCCAGCAGAGCCCGCCCGATACCGCGCCGCACATGGCCGGGATCGACATAAAGCAATGAGATCACCGAGCCGTGGCGTAGCCCGCCAACGGCCACGATCTGTCCGTCTAGCTCAGCCACCCAGATGTCCGAGCCGCTTTTTATCCAGCCGCGAACGGTCTGCGGGTCTTTGTTGACGGTCCACAGCGCCACAAGTTCGGGGTCTTTGTGGTGATCCGCCGCGCAAAGATGGGTGATAGAGCGGATCAGCACCTGACTGATCTGGAACACATCGAACACGGTTGCACGGCGCAGCTCCAGACCCGAGGCGGGTCCGGAGAAGGCCTGCGATATGCCGCGCTTATTCTGGATGATGCGGCGCCTGGCCCGAAGGTGCCAGATAGGGGCGCGTCACGTCTTTCAGGGTGGCGTCTATGGCCTCGACCGTCAGACGGATAGCGCCGTCGCCTGCAAGGGTCAGCAGGATCTGGCCCGCGCCGTCTTCGCCCGCCTCGAAATCGACCGAGAGCAGCGACATCACCATATCCGTCTCACCGCGGTCGATCCCCTGACTGGCAACCGACAAAACCGAGTCGAACACCAGAACCGACTGCACGCGTTCAAACGGACGGTCGCGGCGGGTGGCGGCGTCTTTGTCTTCCCACCGAAAGCGGTTCAGCAGCAGCCCGAAACGGCGCTGCGCGGGCTGCCATTTCATCTCGGTCACCGGGAATACCGCATCCTGCGCAAGCGATGAGATCACCTGCAGGTCATCACCGTCTTCGGCGCCCAGATTCAGCGGTGCCTCGCGGCCGTCTTCAAAACTTGCGTCTGTCATTCGCCCTTGATCCGTTCGATTTTGGCGCCCACGCCTTCCAGCTTACGCACCACATGCTCATATCCGCGGTCCAGATGATAGACCCGGCTGACAGTTGTTTCCCCTTCTGCCGCCAAGCCTGCCAGAATCAATGAAACCGACGCCCGAAGATCCGTGGCCATGACCGGCGCGCCTTTCAGCCGTTCAACCCCGGTGACCGTGGCCGTCCCTCCATGCACCTCGATCTGCGCACCCATGCGGATCAGTTCCGGCGCGTGCATGAAGCGATTTTCGAAAATACGCTCCTCGAGAACTGAGGTCCCTTCGGCCGTACACATCAGCGCCATCATTTGCGCCTGCAGGTCGGTGGGGAAGCCGGGGAAAGGTTCGGTGACCACGTCCACGGCCTGCACACGGCCATTCTTGCGCGCAACTTTCAGGCCCTTTTCGGTTTCCGAAACGCTGACGCCTGCGGCTTCGAGCTTTTCCACGAAGGAACTGACCAGCGACATGCGCCCGCCCAGCAGTTCTACCTCGCCACCGCAGATCGCAGGGGCCAGCATGTAGGTGCCCAGTTCGATCCGGTCCGTCACCACCTGATGGGTGGCGCCGTGCAGGCGGTCGACGCCCTGAATCTCGATCGTCGATGTCCCTTCGCCCGAGATCTGAGCGCCCATCTTGCGCAAACACTCAACAAGATCGACAATCTCGGGCTCGCGCGCGGCGTTTTTCAGAACAGTGGTGCCTTTGGCCAGTGTGGCAGCCATGACGATGTTCTCGGTCGCCCCGACCGAGGCAAAGCGCATCTCATGTACCGCGCCTTTCAGCCCGCCCGGCGCCCTGGCGTGCAGGTAACCGTCTTTCAACTCGATCTCGGCGCCCAGGGCCTCCAGCCCTTCGACATGCAGGTCCATCGGCCGCGCGCCAATAGCGCAGCCACCCGGCAGAGAAACGACCGCCTGCCCGAATCGCGCCAGCAACGGCCCCAGCACCAGATTCGAGGCCCGCATCTTGCGCACGATTTCATAGTCCGCCGTCTGGCTGGTCAGATCATGGCTGGACATCGCGATCACCTGACCGCCCTGCAACGATGAGACCTCGGCCCCCAGTGATTGCAGCAAAGCCGTCATGGTCTTGATGTCACTGAGGCGTGGCGCGTTGGTCAGCGTCAGCGGTTCTTCGCTGAGAAGTGTCGCGGGCATCAGCGTCAGGCACGCATTCTTGGCCCCCGCAATCGGTATCTGACCGCTCAGCGGCCCGTTGCCTGTCACCAGAATCGAATCCATCTGCTCTTATCCCTCGTCCTTGTCGACTTTGTCATCCGAAGCCGCCCGTGCCTTGGCCTGCGCCTTGCGCCGCGCCATGTTGGCCTTGAGCGCCGCTTTCAGCCGCTCTTCCCGTGCATCCCCGGATTTGCCGTGTTTTTTAGGTGTGTCTTTGTCTGCCATGGTCTTTCTCTACAGGAGGCGAAAAAAACCGTCCAGACACCCTTGCGCCGCGTTTCGTTTGAGTCTAATCACCCGCCCACGATGCTGCTGTAGCTCAGAGGTAGAGCACTCCCTTGGTAAGGGAGAGGTCGAGAGTTCAATTCTCTCCAGCAGCACCATTTAGCACTTTTCCGGAAAATCCTCCTAACACCTTGAACGGTAAGGCTGTCTTGGTTGGTTCCGTTATACATGAAACGGCCTTGGCTGCCTTGAACCTCCGGTAGAAGCCGTACAGGGACGGGTGCGCCGTCTCAAACTATGTTGATTATACTCGTCACTATGCCCATAGGATAAGTCCGTCCGCAGAAAGGGGAAGATCGCCCTTCAAACGATTTGTGCAACAATGCCCATGTTGGCGGTGCGGTCAGTGCGTATCTCAGTTACGATTCTGCTGTTGTTTCAGCATGATCGTGAACCTTGTTGTACAGGCCGCACGACCAATACTCGTAGTCAAACAGAGCTATTTCTTGCTATTTCAACAGCTTCGCACAGGTTCGTAAAAAAATTTAATCTCTGAAGAAATGGCCTTGTATTTCCGTTGCTTGCACGGATATACCCATCGACGGAGACGTGGCCGAGTGGTCGAAGGCGCTCCCCTGCTAAGGGAGTAGGCGGGAAACCGTCTCGAGGGTTCGAATCCCTTCGTCTCCGCCATCACCTCAATTTCTGGCGTTGAAAATGGATTGCTAGGCCAGTTCGGCCAGTGCCGTGTCGATCCGGGACAGCATCGGGGATTGGCCTGCGGTTTCAACGATGACGCGAGCCTTGCTTAAATGCTGCACGGCCAATTGCCTTTTCTTGCGGGCCTTGTAGAGCAATCCAAGGATCATGTCGCAGCGGGCGACGTAGTGCCCTTTTTCGTCGAATTGTGGGTTGCTACGCACCTCATCCAGCATTGCAACCAGCCTCTTCTCGCCAAAGAACAGCACCCACAGGATCGAGCGGAAGTTCCGAAGAAAGACCCCAGCCGAAGCTCCGCCCTCACCGGTCAGGATAGCAAGGTACATTTCGCACAGGAACAGACGCGCCCAGTCTGCTGAAACTTTGGTCCCTTCGTCCGTGCGCTTTTGGATGGCTCGTTCGATTTGCTGCAGCCCGTCTGCGATACGCCCCTTCAGGGCATAGGCAACCCCCAGCATCGTTGCCGGACCCATGGTGAACAGGGTCCACCCATGGTCGTTGCAATTGGCGATATGGGCTTCGATGATTTCGATCGCAGCTGGTGTTTCGGTGGGCACCATGGCTGATACGCGCGCGGCCTCGGCGATGGCGCGCTCGAACTCGACCTTTGAAGCCTTTTGCGCCTCTTCCGCGATGGCCAGCGCTTTTTCGTGGTCATCGGCGACCATGGCGATCAGAGCTTTCATCGCTGTGCCATAACCCAGCGCCCGCGGATCATTGGTCTTCTTGCCAAGCGCAATCATCCTGTCTGCGGTCGCGTGGGCCCGGGCCACCCGCCCGCGGGTCAGTTCATTCCACCCCATAGTGGCGAGGTAGAAGTTCTGGATATAGGCGTCGTCGATCTTCTCCAGCTCGGCCTCGATCACGCGCGCTTTGGCTTCGAACTCGGCGTTTGAAATCGGGGCGAAGTAGATCGACACCGAAAGCTCATTCACCATGGCATAGGCGCGTGAGGCCGGATCGCCCAGACGTTCGGCCATGGCAGTCAGATCCTGTTGTACCCAGTGCGCCTCGCGGTACTTGCCGTTGCAGACAAGGCAGGACACGTAGTGGTGCAGGAACAACGCATGATGAGAGCTGTCGCCCACCTGCTCCAGAATTGGGCGCACGGAACCGGCCAGGTTAATGATCGTTTTGACCTTGAGTGAAATGTTCGAACACAGCGCAAAGCTTGCCAGAAACGCGGCGAACTCGGGCTTTGAGGCGCAGTCCGGGTCGCTTTCATAGAGCGCGTAGGCTGCCGTGTAGTAGTTGTTCGCCTCATCCAGCGAATAGACGCCCAGAGACTTGTCCCCCGCCATCGCCGTATACCGAAACGCTTTGTCGGTCTGGTCCGTCTGGCTGTAGTGGTAAGCCAGCATCTCAGCCACTTCTTGCAGGCGGTTTGCATTGCGCAGAACCAGACACTCGGCCACTTCAAGATGCAGGCCTGCGCGGCGAGTGGCCACAAGGCTTTGATACACGGCATCGCGCAGTAGAACATGCTTGAACACGTAGTCCGAGGAGTTCTCGTCGCGATACAACACGTCCTGAGCCTGCAGTCGCTGCAGCGCGTCACCGGTTTCGCCGGCGTCTTTGGCCAGTTGTGAGAGCAGACCCGGATCAAATCGTCGCCCAATCACGGCGGCGGCTTGCAGCAGGTCCCGATCCTCGGTTGACAGGCGATCAACGCGGGCCGTCAACAGGTTCAGCATGCTGGCCGGCAGGTCGGCCTGCGCCATGTCTATGTCCAGATGCGCTTCGGCTGCGTCGATCCGAAGGCTGCCTTGTTCCAGCAGATAGGTCAGGATTTCTTCGCCAAACAGCGGGTTGCCACCGGCACGTTCGGCCAGTTGCCTGTCTAGCCCCGCAGGCAGAGTGGTCACGCCCAGCCGGTTGCGCGCCAGATTGGCGAAATCCTCGGTTACCAGCGGTTTCAGCGCGATGGTCCGAACCTTGTCGTCATCGCGCCACGCAGGCGTGTATTCCGGGCGGTGTGTCTGGATCAGCAACAGGTTGGTCAGGTCTGTCCGGTTGACGATGCCCTGTAGCAACTCTTCCGAGGCGCTGTCGATCCAGTGGCTGTCTTCGATGAACAGGACTACGGGCTGCTTGGCACATCGGGCTTTCAGCAGTTCCGGCAGTAATTCACGGGTGCGCAGGCCAATCAGAACGCCGTCAAGCCCGTCCAATGCCTCCGGAGGTGGCGTCAAACCCAGCAGGTTCATCAGCAGGCCCAGGTTTTGCTGGGAAAAACACTCCCAGGCCTTCAGGCCGGTCTCGATCTTGTATGCGATGCGGGTCGGGTTGTCCTGATCCTTGATGCGGAACGTGGTTCGGACAATCTCGAGGATCGGCAGAAACGGAACCTGTTGCCGGTCTGCAAAACAGTAGCCGGTCAGAACGTCAACCTGATCGCGGGGCAGGCGGTTCAGGAACTCAAATGCAAGCCGGGTTTTTCCCAAGCCCGGCTCGGCCACCAGATCCACGACCGACACGCCGTCGCGCGCCCGAGCCAGCGCATCGGCCAGAATAGTCAGTTCGCTGTCACGCCCCACATAGGTACTGAGACCGCGCGCGATCGAGGCATCAAATCGCGTGGCGTCAGCCCGCACGGATTGCAGTTGCCACAGTTTCTGAGGGGCAGCGAGACCTTTGAGCTGATGTTCACCGGCAAAGCGCAGGTCGGTGACCCATTCGACAAGGCCGCGGGTCTTGTCGCATATCAGCGTGCCACCCGAGGGGGCCAGATTTTCAATACGCGAGGCCATGTTGACCGTGCTGCCCACCGCAGTCGCGGGCCCGTCTGCGCCTTGCACGGCGGCCATCAGAACAGTGCCGGAGCTGATACCGACCCGCATCTGAGGGCGCACGCCAAAGCGGGCCTCGATCTTTTGGGCAGACGCGCGGAACGTGTGATGGATGGCGTCCGCGGCGCGGCAGGCCCGTTCAGCCGGATCCTCCAGCGCGTCTGGGATGCCGAACAGTGCCATGATGCTGTCCCCGGCAAAGTCACGGACCGTACCGCCATGCTGAGACACGGCGCCCGAAAGGGTGTCGTAGACCAGACGCACAAATTCCAGCGCCTGTTCTTCGCCCAGTTTCGAGACGATCGACGTATAGCCAACCATATCCGCAAACAGGACCGAGACCTGACGCCGCTGCCCCAGATCGCCCTGTTGTTGTGTAGATATGACCCCGCCGTCCTGCATTACCTTCGGGTTGATACAACAGCAAAGCGCGCACCGCCAGCCGTTGCAGACACGTTGTTGCAATTGGACAGTTAAGTGTAGCCGAAAATGTCACGCACAGGCGTGCTGGTGCCCGCAGCCCCGTGGTTGGGCTGCGGGTCGCCGAGTTATTTGAACACGTCCACCAGATCCGAGACGCTGACGCCTTCCTTGATCTCTTTCAGGCGGGCAAAGATCAGGGCGATGGTGATGCTGAGCCAACCATATGCAATCGCGTTGAGTGCGGCCTCAAAGAAGGCCCACGGACCCAGGGCTCCCGTTGGATCAGCAATCCCGGAGAACCCGAACATGGCTGCAAAGGCAAATGTGATTACGACGACGACCAGCACAATACATAGAACCATCAGGATCAACGCGCCGATGATGGGCCAACGGTAGTTCTTGGTCAGGGTGGCACTGCGCCCCATCGCACGGAACCCGGCCCCGTCGATTACGATGGCTGGTACGATGACGGAAAACACTGCGTAGATCCAGATACCCGGAACGACCAGCAAAACAAGGCCTATAAAGTACAGGATCGTCGTTACGACCGACAGAACCGCAATGGCAGGCAGGTTGACGACAGCCGCCGAGAAATAGCTGCCAACACGCGCCGCACGCCCCAGTTTTGCGTCATAGGCGAACTGTATTATCACGGCCGTGGTTACGGCATAGGCCAGCAATGTGATCAGAGTCGACACGATCACGCCGGCATAAAAGGCGGTATTGTCGAAACCTGTGGTTCCAATATTGTCGAAAGACTGCGCCACCGTATAGTTGTTCACAATAACTTCGATCAGGGCCGGAATGAATCCCAGCAGAAGCACAAGGTGAATCTTTTTGAAAAATATCGAGAACGTCTCGCCGACAATCACGCCGACGCCTAGGGGCATGTGCGCCTCGGGGTATTCGGGATTGGCTGTATCTGTCATTCTTTGTTCCAAATCAATTTGATGTTCTGTCTCTGATAGAGCCTTGAGAACGGGTTCATCCTCAAGACGAGTTTCGTTTTTCTGCTTCTCGCTTGGGTAAATCTGCAACAGGCGTGGTTAGCCTTGCTTGTCTGCCTCGGCGTGGAATTTATCGGCGCGCTTGTCGCCGAACAACTGGCGCTGTTCCAGAAAGGCGCGTTGTTCCTTGTAGAAGGCTTCGAGAAAGGCAAGCTGGTCTTCGGGCCGTACCGCATCGGCATAGTCGATCTTGCGCCGGACCTGTTCGACAATTGCGGCCATGGTTTCCTTTTTCCGCTTGTGCGCCTCGGGCCCGGTCGAGCGCGCCGAGCCGCGCAGAAACCCTTCGAGGGTCTGCAATTCGAACGCTCCGTAATGTTCAAGCTGATGGGTCAGAAACTGGAACCGGGGCTGGGTGGCTGTGGCGGGTTTGATTGCTTTGGACATATCCGGTAGCAGGATCGGCTTGGGCAGGTGGATCACATAGGTGCCTGCGATAATGTCCCCCAGCCGTTGATTGCGCCTGTTGAACACCGGCACCGCAACCACGCCCAGCACCCAGGCCAGCGAGATCAGTGACGGGATCAGAGCCTCGGCATTCAGGGTCAAGATCAGCGTGCCGGGCAGAAAAATCTCGGCCTCTTTCATCAGGTTGCGAACGACAAGCGATTGCGTCGTCAGCGCCTGTCCATCGGCTGAGACCACCTTGATCTTCATCATGCGCTTGCCGATGGTCTGGCCGTTCCACACCAGTTCAGACGCGGCGTAGTAGGGGATGCGGATGACAAAGAATAGCATCGCGGCAACGGCCACAAGCGCCTCGGGCGGGACAACGTCGATGGCCAGCAAAAGCAGGAAGAGGGCAATGGCGCCGACCCCGGTGATCAGAATATCGGCGAATTGGGCGGCCATGCGCACGCCCACACCTGCAACCCGGAAGTAAAGCGGCACGCCCTCGGGGGGCAGCAGACGGTCGAGCTTGGGTTGGGTCATTGCCGTTTCCTTCCGCCCATGCAGAACCACAGCAGCCACAGCGCGCCGATCCCCCAACCGATGGCGATGCGTGTGGTACGGTCCTGTACCAGCTGTCGGCCAAAACCTTCCAGCAGAGCAGCGGCGACCAGCATCATCGCGGCGATCAGCGCCAGTTTCACCGCATCATGCCCGGCAGCGCGCAGGGCTGCGCGGCGTGTGTGCTGGCCGGGAAAAAGTACGGCAAGGCCCAGTTTCAGCCCGCCTGCGCCCGCAATGCAGATCGCCGACAGCTCGGTCACGCCGTGGATTGACAGCCAGCCGAACAGGTCCCAGCCCAAGCCCCGATCAACGTGCAGCGCGTAAAACACGCCTAGAATTAAGCCATTGTAAAACAGCAAAAGAACTGTTGGCGCGCAAAGGAATGCCCCCAGCCCAAACACGAAGATCGCGATGCGTGTGTTGTGCGAGAACAGGTAAGTGGCAAAAGCCCCCAGCCCGGAGCCGTCTTCCTCTCCGTAGATGACCGAGCGCAGGTAGTCCGTGCTGGCATCTGGCCCGCGCCCGCCTGCCAGGTCTGTGGGCATAAAAACAAAGAACCATTCGGGATTGTCGACGTAGAAGAAATACCCGGCGATGGCGCCAGCCGCCATGCACAGGAACCCCAGAAGGGTGACGCGCCAGGAGGACCGCATCGCTTGCGGCCCACCGCTGGTCAGGAACTTGCGGATGATCCCGCCCAGCCGCTGCTGCGGGGCATAAACACTCAAATAGGCGCGGCTTGTCAGCGCCTCAAGGTATTCCAGCAAGCCGCGATCCAATGAGATTTCGCGCGCGATGGACAGCGATGTTGTTGCCTGCCGGTAGAGGTCGGCCAGATCGCGCGCCTCTTGAAAGCTCATGCGATGCAGGCCCTGACCTTCGGCCTTGTCGACCAGATCGGACAAGCGTCTCCAGTCGCCTTCGCGTTCCTGCCGGAACCGGGCCGAGCGGATCAGATCGGCGTCAGACATCAGATCATCTCTCGCGCTTTGATTTCCAGATAGGTCGAGATCAGCCGCGCCGAGATCTCGCCCGGTTCGGCGTCAATCACGGTTACCCCGATCTGTTGCAGCTGTTCCAGTACAAGGCGGCGTTCGCGCAGAAGCTGTCCGGTCGAGACGGTCTCGGCCACGTCGTTCATGTCCTGCGGGGCCGTGTTGACCTGCGCCTCGAGGATCGGATCGCGCAGGGTGACGAAAACGATCAGGTGCCGCTTGGCCAGCGCGTTGATGTTCTCGACCATCAGCTCGGCCGAGGTGGTGTCGACGAAATCCGAAAACACGATGATCAGACTGCGTTTCGGGGTGCGCCCGTTCAGCTCGGTCATGGCGAGGGTGTGGTTGGTCTCGACGCTTTCATATTGCAGCTCGGCCGTGCGGCTGCGCAGTCGGGTGAACGTTGCGCGGCCCGGTTCGGGGGGCAGGAACATGCGCGGCTTGGCGTCGTAAGCGTATAGACCGACCAGATCGCCCCCGATGGCCGCGGCCCAGGCGGTGGCAAGGGCGGCGGTGATCGCATGGTCGATCTTGGGCAGGCCCGCGATCTCCTCACGCATCTGATAGCCGTTGTCCAAGGCGATGATCACATGATGATTGCGCTCGGCCCGGACCTCTTTGGCGACCAAAGACCGATGCCGCGCCGACCGCTTCCAGTCGATCGAGTTCGCATCCATGCCGGGCACGAAATCCCGCAACTGGTGAAATTCGGTGCCCTCACCGATGGCGCGGTTTTCCTTTACGCCGAACAGGCGCGATTGAACCGTTGTCGAAATCTCACCCGATTGCACCCGGCGGATGTTGGGCACAACCGCCAGTTCAAGACCAAAGGCGATTTTCGGGACGAATTCGAACAGTTTGAACCGGGAAGACCAGCTGAGCCACAGATGCGAGAGGCGCCATTTCCCCCGGCGAATGGCGCGAAACGGAATGCGCGCCTGACCGCTGGACAGGTCAAACCGGGCCGGTCCTTCGATCCCTTCGGGCCAGTGTACCTGCCCGGTCATGCCCGAGGTCGCAGGTGTGACGGTTAGGGCGATCTCATCCTGTTCGCCTACGAAGATATCACTCAGCGGCTCGACCGAGACCGAACGGCGGCGTGGCCAGGACAGCAGCAGGTCGCCGATGGCCAGCGCGCACAGAATCACCCATGGCGCCCCGGCCACGGTGCGGGTTGCATCGCCCACGACAACGGCCACCAGTGACAGGCCAAGGGCCACGCAGGCCATCGCCAGAAATATGCGCGAGGGTCGGATCAGCGGGGGGCCTCGATCTGGTTGAGGATGTTTTCCAACACCTGCTGCGGCCCGCGCCCTTCGATTTCGGCGGCGGGGGACAGAACGATACGGTGTTGCAGCGCGTGGATGATCAGGGTTTTGACGTCATCAGGAATGGCAAAATCGCGCCCGTTCAAGGCCGCCGTTGCGCGGGTCGCCCCAGCGATGGCATCCGCCGCGCGGGTCGAGGCCCCAAAGGCGATATCCGCGCTTTCACGCGTCGCGCGCACCAGACGCAGGATATAGGCCAGAATATCGTCATCCAGCACGATCTCATCAATCAACTGCCGGGCCGCTGCCATCGTCGGGGCATCCAACAGAGGGCGCACCGTTTGCGTCGCACTCAGCGGATCCAACGGCGCATTGGCGTGTTTGCGCAGGATCGAAAGTTCCACGTCTTCGGGTGGGAAGCTGAGGTTTACCTTGAACAGGAAACGGTCCAGCTGCGCCTCGGGCAGCGGGTAGGTGCCTTGCTGTTCAATCGGGTTCTGGGTGGCGACGACGATGAATTCGGACCCCAGCGAATGGTCGGTGCCGTCGATGGTCACCATACGTTCGTTCATCGCCTGCAGCAGCGCGGCTTGTGTCTTGGGCGGGGCGCGGTTGATCTCATCGGCCAGCAGGATTTGGCTGAAGACGGGGCCTTTGGTCAGAACAAACTCGCTGGTCTGGAAATTGTAGATCGAGGTGCCCAGAACATCGCCCGGCATCAGGTCCGGCGTGAACTGAATGCGCCCGAACTCAAGGTTCAGAGCCCCTGCAAAGCTGCGCGCCAGCAGTGTCTTGGCCGTGCCCGGTGGCCCTTCAAGCAGCACGTGACCTCGCGCAAACAGCGCCGTCAGCAGCAGGTCAACCGCCTCTTCCTGGCCTTGCACAACTTTGCCGATCTCAGCCCTGAGGCTTTCGGCATGGGAAAACAATTCATCAAGCGTCATCGGCAAGTTGCTCCAGTATCAACTCAAATTGGTCCACATAGGGAATGGCGTGTTCCGGCCCCAGATGCGGAGGCAGGGCGCGGATGGATGCGATCAGATCTTCCAGTTTCGCGGTCAGGTCTGGTTTTCGGGCGCGAACGTAGTTGAGGTACGCGTCCTCAGGCGTGCCGCGCAGGGCATGCGAGGTGCCGAACACCGACGCCGCGCGGGCGCGCAGGCGGGTGTCGATGAAATCCGACAGCAGCGCACCGTCCTGATCGGTCATCCGCATCAGCCGTGCGCGAACCCGGTTGGCGGTCCGTTTGCCCGTCCCAAGGCCTAGCGTCAGATCGGCAACCGGCCCGCTGCGCACCCCTCCGCGCCAGACCGCAAGCGCCAGCAGCAGCCCCGCACCAATCCAAAGCGTCAGGAATGGCGGTTCGAACAGGCGTTTCAGGTCATCCCAGGTGCGTTCGCGCGCGACATGCTGTTGCGGGTCGGTCAGCCAGTTTCGATCGCTATAGTCGATGATGATCCGCTTCTCGCCCGCGATCTCGGGCAGCAACTGCGCCGCGATCCGGGCATTGTCGCCCAGAGCCAGCCCATGGTTGTTCAACAAATCCGGGTCGGACAGAACATGGACCTTTTGCTGCACGCCGTCGCCCGGCAGCGGGCAAAGACCCAGAACCATTGCGCCCCGACGCCCCACCAACGGCTCGCAGCCTCGCCCGTCAAAAACCTGCGCCGCATAGAGGCGGGCGGTCAGCGCATCGTCAGAGGCCACGTCAAAATCGGTGAATGGAACACGGGCCGAGCGGATTGTGCCGACATCCGAGCCAACGATCCCATGCAGAGCACCCTCGATCCCTTCTTCGGGGGACAAAAGGATGGGGTGCCCCAACCCGGTCAGCCGCAGGCCCGAGCGCCATTTGGGTAATATTACAAGACTGGGCGCGGATTGCGCCTTTTCACGGATCACGTCCAGAGTCTGATCAAACTCATCCGGTTGCAGCAGTAGGTCGTCTTTGGTCTGTGCGCGCGCGCGATCTTTGTCCAGCTGGGTGTCATAGATGGGCTGGATCAACAGGCCGATGGTGCTGCGATCCAGCGACCAGCCTCCGGTAAAGGTTTGCGCGGTGTGGCCCTGATCGCGCAGCCACAGCTCTAGCCCGTCGAACCCGGTCGAGGAGTCGCGCAGCGCGTATTGCCGACCGGCCATCACATAGAGGAAGATACCGATGCACAACGCGCCGATGATGCCAAAGATGATCCAGTCGACCCGAACCCTGCCGGTTGCAGCAATGTTGGTCGTATCACTCATGCGCGGACCTCGCGCAAGATCGGGCGGATGCGCGTCAGCAGCGCGTTGAAGTCGGTATCACTGATGGATCGATGGCCGAAATGCACCCGTTCACTTTCCAGCACCAGCGCACGTAAATCAGTGATATACCAGAGGCTCTGTGGCAGGCTGCGCAGCGCCTCGCGGTGGGTCCAGCTTCGCTTGAACAGAACCTCATTGGCGCTGAGGCAACGGGTCAGAACCAGTTGCGCCAGTCCAACGACGGCCTGGTTGCGATCCTCTTGCCTTAAAACAGCGTCCAGATCGGGTAATTCCTCATCCGTCTCGGCAGTGTCCACTGACGGCTTTCCGGTGCGTCTTGCGTTGCCCGCCCCCGACCGGAAAGAAACCGACGTTCGACCCACGCTGAGGTACAGGATCCATGCCAACAATGCCAGAACCAGTGCCGAGATGATCCCCATCGTCCAGTCGGTATCAACCGAGACAGTCTGAGACTCTTCCTCGGGCGCGGGTGTGAATTTGGTGTCCAGCGGGGGTGCCGGTTGGGTGGGGTCGAAATACACCACATCCGTGTCGATCCCGCGATACCGAACCGTCTTTAGATAGTCCTTCCCCGAGGGGCTAAGCTCGGTCGGAGAAAGCGCCTTCTCTTGCGCTGTCACCAATGTGGGACCGCAGAAAAGAAACGATAGAAAAAGGGCCGTCAAAAAACGCATTGGGCTATCGTTAGTTCACTCTCGTCATGCATGCAATCGGCAGAATGCGCCTCGCTTGTTGATTGTTCGAGGCGGGCACGCGACCCGTATTTGTCGGGCTCATGTGGCGATTTCATGACAGGTTTTCCGAGCGGGGTCGGATGTGACTATTCAGGCTCTGCCGTATAGAGGCCAAGCTCATGCCTGCGCTGGTGGAACCGCGCAACCCGATCGACGATCTCATCACTGGAAACGGCGATCACGAAAGACAAAAGCGTCTCAAGCAAAGCAATGGTCGAGACGGACGAGGGGAAGAATTGCGGCGTGTCGGCGGACAGAACAAACCCGTGTTGTGCGTTCAGGATCACCGGGCTGGCCGGGCTGTCCGAGATGCCAACGACCGTCATACCCTGCTGGCGCGCCAGCTTGATCGCCTCGATCACTTCGGTCCGATAGGGGTGGCAGGTGATCGCAATCAGGACGTCCTGTTCATCCGCCCAGGCCAGATCGTCCACCGGGGTCGAGCCGGAACGGGGGATGGCGTGAAACTGCTTCATGCCGGTCGAGGCGAGATAGGTGAAGTTGCGGGCGTTCGAGTTGTTCACCCCGACGCCCAGCGTGAAGATCTGGCGACAGTTCCAGATATCCTCGGCGGCGGCCTGCAGTTGTTTGGCGTCGATTCTGGCAAAGGTCTCTTCGATATTGCGGATCGCTGCGCCGATCATGTCGGCATAAAGCCCGCCCAGCTCGCCGGACTTGCCGATATCCTGAAGCCACCGGGCGCGGTCAGGGAATGAGACTGATCCCTGCCGGATCGCCTGCCGGAACGGGGCGCGAAAATCCTCATACCCCTCAAAGCCGACTTGTCGGGCCATGCGGACAAAGGTGTTCGGTTTGACATTCGCGGCTTCGGCAATTTCGCGCACGGTCGAGACGCCGACATCGGTGGGGTTTTCCAACACATAGCGCGCGGCCTTTTGGGCCTCGGGTGTCAGGGCCTCCCATTCCTCGGCCAGACGGTCAAGAACGATTGATGATACATTTGTGTCATTCATTGTTGACCGTGGTACACTTGTGAAATTAGCCTGTCGAGCAGATTCGCACACCGGCCGCACCAAGATGATCGAAAACGCCGGTATGTGGCCCCCGAAACACCTCTGCCGACCTGCGGCGCATTTGAGGAGACTAGTGGATGAGTTTGCCTGACACAATGAAGGCGATGGTGACCATGGGTCACGGCGGGTTGGAGCAGATGGTGCTGCAGGAAAACTGGCCTCGCCCGGAACCCGCTGCAGGTGAGGTGCTGATCAAGGTTGCCGCTTGCGGTTTGAACAACACGGATGTGAACACACGCTCGGGCTGGTATTCCAAGACTGTTACAGATGCGACGACAGGCGGCGCGTTTGAAGAGGTGGGTGAAGATGACCCCACATGGGGCGGTGCGCCGATCACTTTCCCGCGCATTCAGGGTGCTGATGTCTGCGGTGAAATTGTTGCCGTCGGTGCAGGCGTGGATGCAGCGCGGATTGGCCAAAGGGTGATCACCGATGGCTGGCTGCGCGATCCGGATGATCCCGGCAATATGGACAAAACAGGCTACTATGGGTCCGAACGGGATGGCGGCTTTGCCGAATACGCAACGACGCTAGCTGTCAACGCGGTGCCGATCACATCGAACTTGTCGGATGCCGAGCTTGCGACCTTTTCCTGTTCCTATTCTACGGCCGAGGGCATGTTGTCCCGGGCAAATGTTACAGACAAAGACACGGTTCTGGTGCCGGGAGCCTCTGGTGGTGTTGGTGGCGCACTTGTGCAACTGGCCAAGCGCCGTGGCGCGCGGGTGATTGCGTTGGCGTCCGAGGCTAAACACGCCGATGTTGCAGCTTTGGGGCCAGACATGATTCTTCCGCGCGCGCCGGAAAACCTGCGTGCTGCGCTGGGCGATGAGCAGATCACTGTGGTGGCCGACGTGGTCGGTGGTCCCTATTGGGCGAAGTTGATCGACATTCTGGAGCGGGGCGGGCGTTATACCTGTTCAGGTGCCATCGCTGGCCCGATGGTCGAGCTTGATTTGCGCACGTTCTATCTGCGCGATCTGACCTTCACTGGCTCAACTGTGATTGACCCGCAGGTCATGCAAAACCTTGTGACATATATCGAAGCGGGTGAGATCAAACCGGCGCTGGCGGCCACCTATCCGCTTGAGGAACTGCGCGAGGCGCAAGCCGCCTTCATCGCCAAGCATCACACCGGCAATATCGTGGTGATCCCATGACTTTGGGTGATGTGCTGCGGGCCGCGCATTTGGTGCATCAAACGCACCATGATCTGTCCGCCTTTGGCGAATGGCCGACTGACCTGTCGGCGTCGGAACTGGAACCGAACCATATCCCTGCTGCGGATCAGGTGCGCGAGTTGACCCTCTCGGGCAGTGCTGAGACGCGGGCCTTGGTCGAGGCGATCAAGGCGACCGCGCATTTGGCCCAGTGGAAACACACCTACACGATGGAGGAGGTCGGTGCCGAGTTCCTCAGCCGCTATGGCTACTACGAATTGTTCGGCCCGACCGGTCATTTTCATTCAACCCAGCTGCGCGGCTATGTCGGCTATTGGGGGCCGGGTTTGGCCTATGACTGGCACAGCCATCAGGCCGAGGAGCTTTACCTGACGCTGGCCGGGGGTGCTCTGTTCAAGGTCGATGGGGAGGAGGCGTTTGTCGGTCAAGGTCAGACACGCAGTCACGAAAGTTGGCAAAGTCATGCGATGATCACAACGGATCAGCCGATCCTGACTTTTGTGCTTTGGCGCGGCGAAGGGATGGGGGATCTGCCCAGAATGGACGCAGCATGAAGATCACCCGGATCCGCGTGTTTCAGACCGGGCTGCCCTATGTTGGCGGCGCGTATGTCTGGGGCGCGGGGAACGCCATCGAAACGGCCACCGCCTCGGTCGTGGTCATCGACACGGATGCAGGCTTGCAAGGCTGTGGTGAGTTCACACCCTGTGGCGAGAACTACATGGTCGCGCATTCCGAAGGCGTCGTCGCGCTGGCGCGGCTGGTCGCGCCGCACTTAATGGGGGAAGACCCGCGTCAGGTTGGCCGGATCGAGCAATTGATGGATCGTCTGGTGCAGGGTCATGGCTACGCGAAGGCTCCGTTCGATGCGGCCTGCTGGGATATCCTGGGCCAGGCCTGTGATCAGCCGGTCTGGATGCTGCTGGGTGGAAAGCTGACCGATGGCGCGCCCATGTACCGGGTCGCGCCGCAAAAGGCGGTAGATGAGACGGTGGCCGAGATGAATGCCTATCGCGATCAGGGCTACCGGCAATTTCAGATCAAGGTCGGAGGAGATTGGGCCACCGATATAGACCGGATCCGCGCCACGGTTCCTTTGCTGCAGCCGGGCGAAAAGGCGATGGCGGATGCCAATCAGGGCTGGCGGGTCGATAATGCGATCCGGGTGGCACGGGCCACGCGAGATCTGGATTTCATCCTCGAACAGCCCTGCCGCACCTATGAAGAATGTCAGCAGGTCCGCCGTGTTGCCGAACAACCGATGAAGTTGGATGAATGCGTGACCGGTATCCACATGGCGCAACGGATTGTTGCCGATCGCGGGGCCGAGATCTGCTGTCTGAAAATCTCGAACCTTGGTGGGCTCAGCAAGGCGCGACGTGTGCGGGATTTTCTGGTGGAAAACCGTATCCCCGTGGTCAGCGAAGACACCTGGGGGGGTGAGATCACAAGCGCGGTTGTGGCGCATTTTGCGGCCTCGACCCCGCCCGAGTATCTTCAGAACACGACCGATTTGATGAACTACAATACCCGGTCGACCGGAATTGGCGGCCCCATTTCGCGGGATGGCAAGCTCTATACCTCGGACACGCCCGGATTGGGGGTCGTGCCCGATTTCGAAAGCCTCGGCACGCCAGTAGAGGAGTTCCGCCTGTGAGAGACCAAGCCAAAGCAACCCTGATGATCGACGACGCGCGCGTACGGGTGACACGGTTTGACTTTGCCCCGGGTGCCGAAACCGGCTGGCACCGCCATGCGATGGACTATGTGATCACCGCCGTCACCGATTGCCACATGCGTTTGGAATTGCCCGATGGAACTGTCAATGAAGTGACAGTGCCTGCGGGAACATCCTACCGCCGGGATCAAGGGGTCGAACACAATGTGATAAACGCGGGGGACCACCTCATGTCCTTTGTCGAAGTGGAACTGAAATGAAGATCACGCGACTAACGGTTTTTCAGGTCGACCTGCCGCTGGAGCATCCCTACTGGCTGTCCGGTGGGCGGCTGAAGTTCGAAAACCTCGACGCAACGATTGTGAAGGTTGAAACCGATGCGGGCCTGACGGGATGGGGCGAAGGCACCCCTTGGGGGCATACGTATGTTCCCGCACACGGGCCGGGCATCCGGGCCGGGATCGAAACCATCGCTCCGTTCATTCTGGGTCTTGATCCCCGCAAGGTGCTGGAGGTCGAGCGCGCGATGGACCTCGCGCTGCCCGGTCACCTCTATGCCAAAAGCCCGATTGATATGGCGTGTTGGGATATCGCCGGTCAGGCAGCGGGCCTGCCCATCGCCGATCTGATGGGCGGAGGGTCCCGAACGCCGCGCCCGATTGCCTCGTCCGTCGGGGCAAAGACCGTTGAAGAAACCCGCGAAGTCATCGAACGCTATCGCAGCCGGGGATACATCGCGCATTCGGTCAAGATCGGTGGTGATGTGGAACGCGACATCGCCCGTGTTCGGGATGTGGAAAGCCTCCGCCGACCGGGTGAGATTGTCCTCTATGACGTCAATCGATGTTGGACCCGGCAACAGGCCCTGCGCGTGATGAGCGCCTGTGAGGACCTGAACGTGATGTTCGAACAGCCGGGCGAGACGCTGGACGACATCGCAGCGATATCGGCGAAACATGCCTCGCCTGTTTCGGTAGACGAATCGCTTGTCACATTGCAGGACGCCGCCCGGATCGCGCGGGATGGCCTGGCCGAGATTTTTGGGATCAAGCTGAACCGGGTCGGTGGGCTGACCAAGGCTGCGCGGATGCGAGATATTGCGCTGGCTCATGGGATCGACATGTTCGTCATGGCGACTGGAGGGTCCGTGTTGGCAGATACCGAGGCGCTGCATCTGGCCGCCACCATCCCCGATGACAATTGCCACGCCGTCTGGGCCTGTCAGGACATGATCACCGTCGACATCGCAGGCGGACGCGGCCCGCGCAACGAGGACGGCCATTTGCATCTGCCCGACACGCCCGGCCTTGGTGTGCAACCCGACGAAGACGCGCTGGGCGCCCCGGTGGCCGTTTACAGACCCTGATTTTTTTGACGATGGAGATCGCGTGATATGCTCAAGATCAACACTCAATCCGAATGGATCGACCGCGCAAAGGCGGCTCTGCCGGCGGGTGGGTTCGGCAATTTCGACCCCGGCATCATGATCTCACGCGGCGAAGGCAGCCGCGTCTGGGATGAGGATGGGAACGAATATATCGACTACCTTATCGGTTCGGGCCCGATGCTTTTGGGTCATGGCCACCCCGAAGTGCTCGAGGCTGTTTTGGAGCAACTGCCCAATGGCATGACCTTTTTTGCAAATAACAGCAAAGGCGTCGAACTGGCTGAGGCGATCATCGACGCCGTGCCCTGCTGTGAACAGGTACGCTTTGTCGCCTCGGGTGGTGAGGCAGATATGTACGCGATTCGTCTGGCCCGCGCCTATACCGGGCGGGACAAGATCCTGAAATTCGAAGGCGGTTATCACGGCATGAGCGCCGAAGCGCAAATGAGCCTCGCCCCCAGCCGCGAGGTGAACTTCCCGCAAGCCGTGCCGGACAGTGCCGGTATCCCTTCAGGCGTCGCAGACCAGATGCTGATCGCGCCTTTCAATGACCTTGAGGCCGTTGAGACTCTGTTGAATGAACATGACGATATCGCTGCGATCATGGCAGAGCCTTTGCAGCGAATCATTCCCCCGCTGCCGGGATATCTGCAGGGTCTGCGCGCGCTGTGTGACAAATACAATGTGCTGCTGATCTTTGATGAGATCGTCACCGGATTCCGTCTGGCCTATGGCGGGGCGCAGGAACGGTATGGTGTGACGCCCGATATCTGCACGCTGGGTAAAATCACCGGCGGCGGTTTCCCTCTGGCCGCACTGGGCGCAAGCGCCGAGATCATGAAGCATTTCGATAAATCGCAAGTGGGTGAGGCCGGATGGCTGATGCAACTGGGCACTCTGTCAGGTAACCCAGTGGCCTCGGTCGCCGGGTTGAAAACGATGGAGATTCTGCGGCGCGAGGGGGCATATGACCAGTTGCGCGCAACCGGCGCGGCCTTGCAGCAGATGCAGGCGGATGAGCTGACCAAAGCGGGCATTCCCCATCAAATCTGCGGCGATGAAACGCTGTTTGATATCTATTTCACAGAAAACCCATGCCGCGACTATCGCAGCGCGAAACACGACGATCCCAAACGGAACGCGCGCTACAATGATGTCCTGCGCGAGAACGGGATATTCAAATCTCCGGGCAAACTCTATCCGTCTCTGGCGGTGACCGAGGCCGATCTGGAACAAACGCGCGAAGCTGTGAAACAAGCGGTTGCGGCTCTGTGCTGACAAAAAAGGGCTGATCAAAAGAAAACGGGCCGCTGTCAAAGTTGACAGCGGCCCTTCTACCTATTGCAGTCCGGGCGTAGCCTCGCCCCCTCGAATACTTATTAAAACACCAACAATCTGAAAACTTTCGATACTTTCGAGGCTGTCCAGTCTTGCAACCGGTATGTCCTATTAATGCCTGATTTTTCGGAACGCTACAGTGAACAAGTTCACTTTGGTTAAAATTAATCAGATTTTTTCCAATCGAAGAAACCGGGGCCTGCCTGGTGCAGCAGTTTATCGGCCATTGCCCGGCCCATTTCAGCGGCGTCTTCGATAGCGCCTGTTGCGTTTTCCGCGATGGCCTCGGACCCGTCGGGGCGCAGAACTTCGCCCCTTAGCCGCATCTGGCCGCTTTCGATTTCGCAAAGCCCGGCTATGGGGGTCTCGCAAGATCCGTCCAGCCCGGCCAGCAGCGCACGTTCTGCCGCCAGACGTTTATCGGTTTCAGCGTGATGAAGCGCCTCAAGCAGTTCGGCGGCCCGGTGGTCTGTTTCGCGACGCTCAATACCGATTGCGCCTTGTGCGATGGCTGGCAACATGTCGTCGGTTGAAATGGCGGTGGCGGGGGCGTCCTCCATCCCCAATCTGCGGATGCCGGCCATGGCCAGAAAGGTGCAATCAGCCACGCCGTCCGCCAGTTTCTTCAGGCGGGTCTGAACGTTGCCGCGAAATTCGACCACAGTCAGGTCGGGACGGCGGTTCAGCAATTGCGCCCGACGCCGCAGGGACGACGTGCCGACAACGGCGCCTTCCGGCAGGTCGTGGATCGAGGTGAATTGCGGGGAAATGAACGCATCGCGCACATCCTCTCGCGGTAGAAACGTATCCAACACCAGCCCGGCGGGCTGTTCGACGGGCATATCCTTGGTGGAATGGACGGCGATGTCGATATCGCCGCGCAGCATCGCCTCTTCGATCTCTTTGGTGAAAAGGCCCTTGTTGCCGATCTCTTTCAACGGGCGATCCGCATCGATCATGGCGCGGTTGTCGCCGGTGGTTTTGATCACGACGATCTCAAAGGCCTCATCGCTCAGCCCGAACGCATCGCGCAGCCTCTGACGGGTCTCATAGGCTTGTGCCAAAGCCAGCGGAGAGCCTCGGGTACCAATTTTCAGCGGCGATGCGGGGGTGGGCAGAGTCAGTGTCATGGGCACAGCTTTAGTCGCGTCACATTGCCCTGACAATGGGGGCAGTGCTTGACAAATTGCCACTGAGCGTCGACCCGTGGGCGAAACGCAAGATTGAGGGCGATGATGGCTGAGACGAAGACATTGCTGCGGGCACTGGCCGGAGAGGTTCAGGAGATTCCGCCGATCTGGATGATGCGTCAGGCCGGGCGGTATCTGCCGGAATACCGTGCCACCCGCGCGAAGGCCGGGGATTTCCTGTCGCTGTGCTATAATCCCGAACTGGCGGCCGAGGTCACGTTGCAGCCCATCCGCCGTTATGGGTTTGACGCCGCGATCCTGTTTGCCGACATCCTTCTGGTTCCCCAGGCGCTGGGGGCGGATTTGTGGTTTGTCACAGGCGAAGGCCCGCGCCTTTCGACGATCACGCAGCAATCCGACTTTGACGTGTTGAAGCCGGTTGAGGACATTCACGAGACCCTGTCCCCGGTCTATGAAACGGTGCGCATTCTGTCGAAGGAACTGCCATCCGAGACGACGTTGATCGGATTCGCAGGCGCGCCGTGGACTGTCGCGACCTATATGATCGCAGGGCGTGGTACGCCTGATCAGGGTCCTGCGCATGCGCTGCGCGAGGGGAACAATGCCCTTTTCGAGGCTCTGTTGGAGCGGATCACACTGGCGACGATCGAGTATCTGTCGGCTCAGATCGAAGCCGGGGCCGAGGTGGTCAAGATCTTCGACAGCTGGGCCGGGTCTTTGAAAGGCGACGCATTCCAGAAATACGCGGTTGAGCCATGCCGCGTGATCACGCAGGCCATAAAGGCACGCCATCCCGGTGTTCCGGTCATCGGTTTCCCGCGCGAGGCGGGCGAGGGCTATGTCGGGTTTGCCAAGGCAACTGGTGTGGATTGTGTCGCGCTGGACAACTCGGTCGCGCCGGATTGGGCGGCGGCGCATGTGCAGGTTGATGGCTGTGTGCAAGGGAATTTGGCCTCGTCCCATATGGTCACCGGCGGTCAGGCGCTGGTGGATGAGACGCGGCAAATTGTTGAGGCGTTTTCCAAGGGACCGCATATCTTCAACCTTGGACATGGGATTACGCCGGATGCGGATCCTGAGAACGTGCAGTTGATGATCGACACGGTGCGCGGGCGGTAAAAGGAAGGGGGCCAGCCCCCTTCTTGGCCTTTGGCCAATTCATCCCCCGAGATATTTTTAGCCAGATGAAGAGGCGGATTGGTTCTGGTCGGAGAGTTCGTCCAGAATGTCTTGGGTGTGTTCGCCTCGGGCCGGGCTGGGTTTGGCGCTCCAGTGCGTGGTCGAGAAACGGGGCGCGGCGGCGGCTTGCAACGTGCCATCCACGATTTGCCAGGTTTGGCGGGTGGTGTTCATGGGGTGGTTTTGCGCCTCGACCGGGTCAAGGACCGGGGCGACGCAGGCATTGGTTTCGTGAAACAGCGCCGCCCAGTGGTCTCGGGGTTTGGTCAGGAACAGGGCCTCCAGTCGCTTGGTTTGGTCGGGCCAGAGCGTGGGGTTGAATTGCTGCTGCAAGTCGGGGTTTTGTGACAGGTTCAGAATGTTCAGGAATTCGGCATAGAATTTTGGCTCTAGGCATTGGACCGTGACAAAGCCGTCATCGGCGCAGCGGTAGGTGCGGCTCCAGTGTGGACCGTCAAGCAGGCTTTGGCCGCGCGTTTCTGACAGGTTGCCGGTTTGACGCATGCTCATCAGCAGGTTCATCATATGCGCCGAACCATCGTAGATGGCCGCATCGACGACGGTACCCTGACCAGTGCGCTGGGCGTTGAGCAAACCGGCAAGGAGGCCTGTGACCAGGTACATCGCGCCGCCGCCAATGTCGCCGACGAGGGTTGCAGGGGTTTGTGGGGGTGTTTCAGGTTGCGCCGCGTACCAAAGCGCGCCCGAAAGGGCGATGTAGTTCAGGTCATGCCCGGCGGTGTGTGACAAGGGGCTGTCCTGTCCCCAGCCGGTCATGCGGCCGTAGACCAGTTTTGGGTTCAGCGCATGGCAGATGTCAGGCCCCAGTCCCAGTTTCTCCATCACGCCGGGGCGGAAACCTTCGATCAGCGCGTCGGCGGTGGTGATGAGTTCCTTGGCGGTGTTCAAGTCGGTTGCATCCTTGAGATCAAGCGCAATGGACCGTTTGCCCCGGTCCAGCACCGAGCGTTCCGGCATGCCGGGTGTCACGCTACCGCCCTTGCGGTGGATGGTGATCACATCCGCGTCGAGATCAGCCAGCAACATGGCGGCGAAAGGGCCGGGGCCCAGGCCCTCGATCTCGATGATGCGTATTCCGTTCAGCATGGATCTCTCCGGTATGTGCAGCGTTCCCCGGACCCTACAGCAATTCTGCGCAGAGCTCTGTGCGAAATTGGCCTGTTCCACCGGGAGGCGAAACGATAGGGTCTCTGCCAGAACGGGGAAACAGGCATGACTACCATTTTGTCGATCAAGGATTTGCGCAAATCCTATGCGGACGGGTTTGAGGCGCTGAAAGGCGTGTCGCTGGACATCGAGGAAGGCGAAATCCTTGCTCTGCTCGGGCCGAACGGGGCGGGGAAGACAACGCTTATCTCGACCATTTGCGGGATCACCACGCCGACCTCGGGCAGTGTCTCGGTTGGTGGGCACGATATACAGGCCGAGTTCCGCGCCGCCCGCAAGATGATCGGGCTGGTGCCGCAGGAGATTGCGCTGGAGCCGTTCGAGAAGGTCTATAACACAGTCCGGTTTTCCCGCGGGCTGTTTGGGTATGGCAACGACAGCGCGCGGATCGAAGAGATCCTGCGCAAACTGTCGCTGTGGGATAAACGCAAGAACGCGATCAAGGAACTCTCCGGCGGCATGAAACGCCGGGTTCTGATCGCCAAGGCCCTGGCCCACGAGCCGCGCATTCTGTTTCTGGATGAGCCAACCGCCGGTGTCGATGTCGAGCTGCGCAAGGATATGTGGGAGATCGTCGCCGAGCTGAAGCAGGCGGGCGTCACCATCATTTTGACCACGCATTACATCGAAGAGGCCGAAGCCATCGCCGACCGTGTGGGCGTCATCGACAAGGGTGAACTGCTGCTGGTGCAGGACAAGGATACCCTGATGGCGCAGATGGGCAAGAAACAGATCGAGGTCATGCTGACCCAGCCGATCACCGCGATCCCGGACAGTTTGGCCGCGCATAATCTGGTTCTGAACGGAAATGGCGATGCGCTGATCTATACCTATGACACCAATGCGGACCGGACCGGGATCACAACATTGCTGAATGACGTGGCCCAATCGGGGCTAGTCCTGCGGGATGTGCAGACAAGGCAATCCAGTCTGGAAGAGATATTCGTCAATCTGGTATCGGGAGAGGCCGCATGAACTGGACCGCCATTGCCGCCATCTACCGGTTTGAGATGGCCCGGTTTTTTCGCACCTTGGCCCAGAGTTTTCTGTCGCCGGTCCTGTCGACCTCGCTGTACTTTGTGGTCTTCGGCACGGCCATCGGCAGCCGGATTCAAGAGGTTGAGGGCGTCTCATACGGGGCATTCATCGTGCCCGGGCTGATCATGTTGTCGGTGGTCATGCTGGCGATCTCGAACGCGTCGTTCGGGATCTATTTTCCAAAGTTTCTGGGCACGATCTATGAATTGCTGTCGGCCCCGGTCAATTTCATCGAAATTGTCATAGGCTATGTGGGTGCGGCGGCGACCAAGGCGCTATTCGTCGGTCTGGTGATTCTTGCGACCGCGACATTCTTCGTCGACATCCGGATCGAGCATCCACTGGCGATGGCCGCGTTTCTGGTGCTGTCCTGCCTCAGCTTCTCGCTTCTGGGGTTCATAATCGGAATTTGGGCCAGCAATTTCGAACAGATGTCGCTGGTGCCGCAGCTGATTGTGACGCCGCTGATCTTTCTGGGCGGCACATTCTATTCGATTTCGATGCTGCCGCCGTTGTGGCAGACGATCACCTTGTTCAACCCTGTAGTCTACCTGATTTCGGGCTTCCGCTGGTCGTTCTATGGGCTGGCTGATGTTCCGATTGTGTTCAGCCTTTTGGCCATCGTGGCCTTCACCGGACTGTGTCTTGCGATCATCTGGTGGATCTTCAAAACCGGCTGGCGCATCCGCAGCTAAAACGCAAAACGCGTCAAGGCGTTGCATTTTTGCCCATCGGTGTAAGGAAATTGTCTAACGCCGCGTTTTGCGTTCTGCGAGTCCCTTGTTTAGCCGTTGGGGGCACTCTACATCGGCACCCATGAAGCTCAGCCTGCCATTTGTCAAAAAACCGCCCGTTGTGGCCATCGTTCGCCTGTCCGGTGCTATCGGCATGGCCGGGCGCGGCGCGTTGAACGATACCGCGCTGGCGCCAGTGCTGGAAAAGGCCTTTCGCAAGGGCAAGCCCGTGGCCGTCGCGCTTGAGGTCAACTCGCCCGGCGGGTCGCCTGTGCAAAGCTCTCTGATCGGCGCGCGTATCCGGCGGTTATCTGATGAGCTTGAGATACCGGTCGTGGCCTTTGTCGAGGACGTTGCGGCCTCGGGCGGGTATTGGCTGGCGGCGGCAGCGGACGAGATCTGGGCCGATGACAGCTCGGTCCTTGGGTCGATCGGTGTGATCTCGGCCGGGTTCGGGGCGCATGAGTTCCTGGCAAAACAGGGTTTTGAGCGGCGCGTTCACACGGCCGGGAAATCGAAATCCATGCTCGACCCGTTCCGCCCGGAAAAAGAAGAGGATGTCGCGCGGCTGGAAGGCCTGCTGGAGGACATCCACGAGAATTTCATCACCCATGTCAAAGCCCGTCGCGGCGACAAACTGGATGCGGATGCCGATCTGTTCACAGGTGAGGTCTGGCTGGCGCGGCGCGCGCAGGAGCTGGGCCTGATCGAAGGCGTCGCCCATCTGAAACCCAAGATGCAGGAGCGGTTCGGCGACAAGGTGAAGTTCCGCCGTTACGGCGTGCGCAAACCACTTTGGTCACGTTTCGGGGCCGCGCTGGCGCAGGACGCCGTAGCGGGGCTAGAGGAGCGGGCGGCCTTCGCGCGTTTCGGTCTGTAGCGTGATCATCAAGATCGTCACTCTGTTTCTGGTCGCCATGGGTGTTTTGGCGATGTTCGGCAAGCTGCGCTTTCCGGGGCAAAACCGCCTTAGTTCTGCCAAATGCCCGCGCTGCGGTCGGTTCAGAATCGGCAAGGGCCCTTGCGCCTGTGAAAAAGGAGGCCGGACATGACGGCATGGCTGCTCTCCGGCCTTGGGTTGGTGATCTTGCTGCTGGCGGGTGATGCGCTGGTGCGCGGTGCGGTGAACCTGAGCCTTCGACTGGGTGTGCCCGCGCTGATCATCAGCCTGACCATCGTCGCATTTGGTACGTCTGCGCCCGAGTTGCTGATTGCGATCAGCGCGATTGACGAAGGTGCCCCCGGCCTTGCGCTGGGCAATGTAGTAGGCTCCAACACGGCGAATATCCTTCTGGTGCTGGGCCTGCCTGCCTTGTTTGCGACGCTACACACCAGCGAATGCGACAGCCGCAGGAACTATGTCTTCATGCTGTTGGCGAGTGTCCTGTTCATCGGGCTGGCTTTCTGTGGCGTGTTCAATCTGATCAGCGGCGCCATATTGCTTACCGCCCTCGGACTGGTCCTGTGGAACGCCTTTCGCGAAGCCAAGGCGCATCGCAAGGCCTGCGCAGATGCGGCAGGGGCATGCGATGATGATGAGGAGCTGGACGGCCTGGAAGAGGCTGATCCGAACATGCCCTATTGGAAGATCTTGATCTACGTGATCCTAGGTCTGATCGGTCTGCCCATGGGCGCGCATCTGCTGGTCGAGAACGCCACCGAAATTGCCCTGATGTACGGGATCAGCGAAACGGTGATCGGTTTGACGCTTGTGGCACTCGGAACCTCTCTACCCGAACTGGCGACGACTGTCATGGCGGCGCTGCGGCGTCAGGCGGATGTGGCGTTGGGCAACGTGATCGGCTCGAACATGTTCAACCTGCTGGCCATCGTCGGCATTGCCACCTGGTTCGGCAACATCCCGGTCGATCCGGAATTCCTTGAATTCGACCTGTGGGTCATGCTGGGCGCATCGCTGCTGCTGATCCCGTTTGTGTTCTTCAAACAGGACATTTCGCGGATCTGGGGGCTGGCGTTGACGTTCCTTTATGCGCTTTATGTCACCACATTGCTGATGTGATCTGACGGAAAGAGGTACCCATGTCCCGCGCGCTAGTAACCGGAGCCGGAATCCGCTTGGGTCGGGCCATGGCCCTGTATCTGGCGGGGCGCGGGTACGATGTGGCCGTTCACTATGCGACCTCGGAACAGCCTGCGGCTGAGACAGTTGCCGAAGTACAGGCGCTGGGCCGCCAAGCTGAGGCGCTACAGGCCGATCTTCTGGATGAGGCGCAGGTGACCACCCTGCTGCCGCGCGCGGCCGAGGCTCTGGGCGGGCCGATCACCTGTCTGGTCAACAATGCATCGGTATTTGAGTATGACAACATTCATACGGCCACGCGCAAAAGCTGGGACCGGCACCTCGACAGCAACCTGCGCGCACCCTTCGTTCTGACTCAGGCCATGGCCGACCAAGGCTTGCAACCCGAGACGGATGCGCAGGGAGAGCCGCAGGCCGCTGGCCTGATCGTCAACATGGTTGATATGCGGGTGCGGAAACTGACGCCCGAATTCATGAGCTACACCATCGCCAAGATGGGCCTGTGGGCGCTGACGCGCACGGCTGCACAGGCGCTGACGCCCGCAATTCGCGTCAACGCTATCGGTCCGGGGCCCACTATGCAGGGCCATCGTCAGAGCGCGCAGCACTTCAAAGCGCAGCGCGCCAACACAGTGCTGGAGCGTGGGTCGAACCCGTCAGATATCACCGCCGCACTGGGCTATTTTCTGGACGCGCATGCCGTCACCGGGCAGCTTTTGTGTGTGGACGGCGGACAGCATCTTGGATGGCAGACGCCGGATGTGCTGGGTGTGGAATAGGTATTTCCGCCGCAAGTTTTGCACTGCTCCCTTTTTCGTTACTTGTTCGTTACAAAAACGTCTTATTTTTCATACACTTGCTAAGTGCACAAAAAAATAAACATATAAATCAATCACTTGAGTATATGCCTATTTTTTAGGCAAATTAACGAAGAGGCAAGGAAACAAGGAAAAATCCGCGTTCAAGGAAACTTATCTTCATAGTTATCCACAGAAGTCGTGGATTTGTTTTCTCTTGAATTGGGGCGCGCAAGATTGCAGCCATGATCAGGGAATCATATCTCAGGCCCATGACAACCCAAGACGAATCGACACCCGAGCTTCAGCCCACCGGCTATGCCTGTATTCAGCGCTATGTGAAAACGCTGGACAGCTCGCCCGGTGTGTATCGGATGTTGGATACGGACAGCCGGGTTCTGTATGTGGGCAAGGCGCGGAATCTAAAGGCGCGGGTGTCGAATTACACACGCCCCGGACATTCCGGGCGGATCGAGAAGATGATCGCCTCGACCGCGTCGATGATGTTCCTGACCACGAGGACCGAAACCGAGGCGCTGCTGCTGGAGCAGAACCTGATCAAGCAGCTCAAACCCAAGTACAACGTCCTGCTGCGCGACGACAAAAGTTTCCCGAACATTCTGGTCGCCAAGGATCATGCCTTTCCGCAGATCAAAAAGCATCGTGGCGCGAAGAAGGAAAAGGGTGCGTATTTTGGTCCCTTTGCCAATGCAGGTGCTGTGAATCGGACGCTGAACCAGCTGCAAAAAGCGTTCCTTCTGCGCAACTGTTCGGATTCCATGTTCGACAGTCGCACGCGCCCTTGTCTTCTCTATCAGATCAAGCGGTGTTCTGGGCCATGCGTTGGGCTGATTTCTGAGGATGACTACCGCGAAAGCGTCAAGGATGCCGAACGCTTCCTGTCGGGGCGTTCCACCAAGGTGCAGGAAGAGTTGGCCGAACAGATGATGGCCGCGTCTGAGGCGATGGAGTTCGAACGTGCCGCCAGTCTGCGGGATCGCATCCGGGCGCTGACGCAGGTGCAGACCAGCCAAGGCATCAACCCGCGCGGCGTCGCCGAGGCGGATGTGATCGGCCTTTATATGGATAGCGGGCAGGCCTGTGTGCAGGTGTTCTTTATCCGCGCGAACCAGAATTGGGGGAACAAGGATTTCTATCCTCGGGTCGGCGCAGATGTGTCCCCGGCTGAGGCCATGGAGGCGTTTCTTGGTCAGTTCTACGACAACAAGGAACCACCGCGTCAGCTGATCCTGTCGGACGGGATCGAAAACACTGACCTGATGGAGCAAGCTTTGGCCGAGAAAGCCGGACGCAAGGTGGAAATTCTCGTGCCCCAGCGCGGTGAGAAACAGGAACTGGTCGCAGGTGCCTTGCGCAACGCGCGTGAATCTCTGGCCCGCCGCATGTCGGAAAGTGCCACACAGGCTAAACTGCTGCGTGGTGTGGCCGAGGCATTTGATCTCGATACCCCGCCGGGTCGGATTGAGGTCTATGATAACTCGCACATTCAGGGCACCAATGCGGTCGGCGGTATGATCGTCGCTGGCCCCGAGGGGTTCATGAAAAACGCCTATCGCAAGTTCAACATCCGCGGTGATGACCTCACGCCCGGCGATGACTTTGGGATGATGAAAGAGGTTCTGACCCGCCGCTTCATTCGCCTGCAAAAGGAAGACCCGGATCGTGAAAAGGGCATGTGGCCCGACCTTCTGCTGATCGACGGCGGGGCCGGGCAGGTGAGTGCGGTGCATGAGATCATGGTTGAACACGGCGTCGAAGACATCCCGATGGTCGGCGTCGCCAAGGGCGTGGATCGCGACCACGGCAAAGAGGAATTCCACCGCATCGGCCAACGCGCTTTTGCCCTGAAACGCAACGACCCCGTTTTGTACTTCATTCAGCGCCTGAGGGATGAGGCGCACCGTTTTGCCATCGGTACCCATCGTGCAAAACGGGCCAAGGCCGTGGGCGCGACGCCCTTGGATGAAATTCCCGGTGTAGGGGCGGCGCGCAAACGCGCACTGTTAGCTCATTTCGGCAGTGCAAAGGCGGTCAGCCGGGCCAATCTGGCGGATCTGAAAGCGGTCGAGGGGATCTCGGCCGGGTTGGCGCAGAAGGTCTATGATTTCTTCCACGACAAGGGTTAAAGCGTTTTGCGTTTTACTTGAGGTGAGACCATCGAAATGCGCATTCGACCGCAGGGAGAGGCAGCGTATTTCGATTCAAATCAAACGCAAAGCGATCTAGGCCTTTCGACCGCGCCACAGGATATACAGCCCCGAGGCCACGATCAGTGCGCTGCCGATCCACATGGTCTGATCCAGCGTCTCGCCAAACATCACCACGCCCAACCCGACACCAAACAGCAGGCGGGAATAGCGGAACGGTGTCACGGCCGAGACCTCACCCGTTCGCATGGCTTTCATGAGCGAGGCATAGGCGGCTGTGCCCATCAGGATCGCTCCGGCCACGTGCAGGCCGGTGTTCAGGTCCAGCGGAGCCATCGGTACCCCTTCCCAGAACTGATAGGCCAGACCGGCCACGATAACGCAGAGAAAGCCGTAGAAGCCCAGAACATCGGTCCCCAGCGTCGCGGGTGCGGCGCGGCTGGCCAGATCGCGCCCAGCGAAACCCAGCATGCCCAAAACGGCCAGAATCGAAAGGGCCGAGAAGCTGTCTCCGGTCGGTTGGATGATGATCACAACGCCGATCAAACCGATGAGAATAGCGCTCCAACGTCGCCAGCCGACGGTTTCGCCAAAGACCAACGCAGCGCCCGCGACCACGACCAGAGGAGTGGCCTGCAGGATCACGGTTGCCGCGGACAAAGGCGTCAGCGTGATGGCCAGCACGTAGAACATCCGCCCCAGAATCTCGAACAGCACTCGGATTTTCATGGGGCGAGACAGCACGTCGGGATGAAACAGGTTCGCCCCGCGCAGCAGAGCCGCCGTTGCAAAGATCACCGTTCCACCAGCGCCGAACAGGATCAAAATCTGCCAGATCGGCAAAGTCGCAGACGCGCCTTTCAGCAAGGCATCCTCCAGCGCAAACAATGCCATACCGGCGATCATCCATGTGCTTCCGATCAGGTTCGATCGGGGGTCGGTCTGAATATGTGCGGTCATGGGATCCCGTCGCTGCTGAGCCGTGCGCCAATCTGAATGCAAAGCCGCCCCGCGCCAAGATGTATTTGGCCGAGAGGTCATGGTTGCGACCCTTTGACTTTTTGTCGCGCAACCCTCTGTGAAAGGGCCAGTTTTTCATTTGTCTGTCTTTTATGTAGTCGGGCGGCGATGTAGTGTCGCTGCATGAAATGGAACTTGCCCAATTTTCTGACCCTGCTCCGCCTGCTGGCCGCGCCCGGTCTGGCCGTGATGTTTTTGTATTTCACCCGTCCCTATGCCGACTGGTTTGCCTTGATCCTGTTCATGTCCGCCGCGATCACCGACTGGTTCGATGGTTACTTGGCGCGGGCCTGGAAGCAGGAAACCAAGATGGGCGCGATGCTGGACCCGATTGCCGACAAGGCCATGGTCGTGATCGCGCTGATGATCCTTGTTGGCTATTCGACCGAGCATTGGACCCCGTGGCTGGTGCTACCCGCCACCGTGATCCTGTTTCGCGAAGTGTTCGTCTCGGGCCTGCGTGAATATCTGGGTGACGTCGCCGGAACGCTCAAGGTGACCAAACTGGCCAAGTGGAAGACCACGGCCCAGATGTTTGCCATCGCCATTCTGTTCTCGCAGGGGATTTTTGAGCACAATTTCGTTATGGCCACCTTTGGCATGGACCCCACGACCATAGATCAGGTCCTGACCGGAGAGGTTGAGGATATCAACAACATTCGTGCCCATCTTGAAGGGATGTTCTGGTCAGGTCGCATCGGCCTGTGGCTGCTGTGGATTGCTGCAGCGCTGACATTGATCAGCGGCTATGACTACCTACGTAAAGCCATGCCGCATCTGAAGGAGAGCTAACCGATGGACGTGCTGTATTTCGCCTGGGTCCGCGAACGCATCGGCCTGCCCAAAGAAAAGGTCGAAACGCAGGCTGCGACCGTGTCTGATCTGGTGGCCGAACTCAGCGCGCGCGAGGATCGCTATGCCGTGGCTTTTGCCGATCTCTCGGCGCTTCGGGTGGCTTTGGATCAGGAGTTATCGGATTTTGACGCCCCACTGGCCGGCGTGCGCGAAGTTGCGTTCTTTCCGCCAATGACGGGCGGCTGAGATGCGGATTGCGGTTCAGGAAGAGGCGTTTGATCTGGGGGCCGAGGCCAACGCCTTTGCCGCAGGTGACGACGCCAACGGTGCGATCGTGACCTTCACGGGTGTCGTACGCGATCTGGCCTCGGGCGATCTGGACGTGATGGAGATCGAGCACTACCCCGGCATGACCGAACGCGCGCTGACCAGGATCGCGCAAGAGGCGCAGCAGCGCTGGTCATTGGGCGATGTTCTGGTGATCCATCGCCACGGCAGGCTGGCTCCGGGTGATCGGATCATGATGGTCGCGACAGCCGCACCGCATCGCAAGGATGCGTTCGAGGCTGCAGAATATCTGATGGATTACCTGAAATCCCGCGCGCCGTTCTGGAAGAAAGAGGTCACCAATTCGGGCGCCGATTGGGTGGCGGCCAAGGACGAAGACGAAGACGCGCTGACGCGGTGGGATGGGACGTCGCAATTCTCTGATTCTTGACGCGAATTTTCTGAATCAAATCAGTATCACGTCACGTAGCATTGGCCCAAACGTGACGCAATTCTGACCCAATGTCGGATGTGCGGACATTGCCGTCATTCGTTGCTTGCCGAAGAAGGACTGCTTATCCGGAAAAACTGATTTCACTGGCCGCAACACTGCTTATCAAACCACCAGTGTTCACAGCACAGTACATAGATCGTGGCGGGCGGGCGGCTTCGTCAATTTGCCGTTGAACCCAGCTTCTGGTTTCCATCGTCTTCAACGATTGCGACAAGGCACGATCCGTAATCGGTCGCAGGTTTCGTTTGATCTCATTGAAGTGACGCGGCTGATGGATCGCAGTCAGGACGGGCAAGGTCCATGAGCGCCGAAGCAAATCTTGATCTCTCTCAGCAATGACACTTTGAATTTTGTTGGCAAGGGCAGCTGCGGAAACTCCTAGCTCTGTCAGTCGAAACTCTGGGCGCAACGGATGGCCATAGCCGGGGTTTCTTTCCAGCAGTCCGATCGCAACGAGGTGGTCCATGCTTTGCGCGAAAGCGGTCCTGCTCGCTCCGGTGGCGGCAAGTAGCGGCGCTTGTCTTCCGGCAATGCCTGCATGCAAGCTCGACAGAATAGGAATGGCCCAAGCCCTTGAGGTAGTGTTGACAAAGGTTCCTATGTCCATAAAGTATAGTTAATATATCCGTACGCAAAAGGGAAGACCATGTCACTCATCTCACTAGAAGAAACCATCAACATCGCACTGTCTGTCAAAGACCGTCATGTAAGCGCAGAGTGGTACGGCAGCGTTCTTGGGTTTGAAACGATCTACCACGCGGATGAGGCCGGGTGGTCAGAGCTTCAGACCAAGACGACGGGTGTGACAATCGGTTTGGGCGAACACACGGAACCCGCACCTGGAAACTGTGTTCCAGTCTTCGGTATCGCTGACCTGGATACGGCGCGGCAAAAGATGGAAGAGGCCAATGTCAAATTTGACGGCGAAACCGATGTCGTTGAAGGCATGGTCAAAACAGCAACCTTCTATGATCCCGACGGCAACGCGTTGATGCTTGCCCAGGATTTGACTGGCGGGGCTGATTAGGGCTTGGACTGGTTTTCCTTTAGCGGTCGTTTGAAGTCTCTGCAGCATGAGTGACTTTGGGCTCCTTGCGGACCTTTTCTGCCGCGCGTCGTACTGATCAACACTTCTGCGCCTAATTTCTTTGCTCAAAGGATGTTTGATCCGGGGCGCCGTGTGATGTCGAACTCTCATCTAACTACTGGTCCAACTATGACGGTTGGGTCAGGTTCGTGTGACGTTCACCAACTGATACGCATGAAGATCCCAATCCTGAGAAATTCCTAGTCCGCGTTGTTGATGCGTCCGCGCAGTTCTTCGGCTTCTTGCCGGGCGGCGCGCAGGCCGTCCATGGCTGCGGTCAGTTCTGCCTCGGTCTGGGTCAGCTGGTTGGTCAACTCGGCTTCGCGCTGCTGCAGATAGGTGATGGCCTGATCTCGGGTTTCCTCGGCCTCGTGCAGTTCCTGGCTCATACGGTCCAGATCGGCCACGTCGCTTTGGCGCACGCGGGACAGGCGGTGGGCCAGCCAGTTGGCAAACCATCCCATGCAGAAAGCAGCGAACAGGATGACGGCGGTGGCGATGATGAATTCTAGTCTGTTCAACTTACTGGTCCTCTGCTTCCGCATCCGATGCGGAGGTATCGCTCTGGTCTTCCGTTCCGGCTTCAAGCGCCTCAAGGCCGGTCTCGGACGCTTCAACGGGTTCCGGGCGGATCAGGCGGAACTCGATCCGGCGGTTTTCCTCGCGGCCCGCTTCGGTGTCATTGTCGGCAATAGGCTGCGTTTCGCCATAACCGACAGCCGTATAGCTTGAGGTCGGAATGCGTCGTCCGCGCAGTTCGTTCAAAATCGACTGCGCCCGCGCCTGGCTGAGCTGCTGGTTCATCTCTTCCCGGCCCTGACTGTCGGTATGGCCCTGAATTTCCATCCGGATCGGACCGCAATCACGCAGGATGTCGGCAATCTGGTTCACCGTATCGCGCGACTCCGAGGCAATGGTGGCCGAGCCCGGCTCGAACGCAATTTTGCTGGTGGCCTGAATTTCAGCGATACCTTCTTCACAAAGTTCAGGATCGGGCAGCGCATCTTCGGGATCGGGCGGAGCAACATAGGTGATCGACAGGGTGAAGTTCTGCGCATCGCCCAGCTTGTCCGACAGCAGACCCGCGATCCGGGCTTTGGCCTCTTCGTCATGGCTGATGCCGTTCAGCTCAACCAATTCGGGCGTTACGGTCAGTGCGCCGTTGTGCAGTTGTGACAGGGCCTCAAGCCCGGCCAGAACACGCACGGGCCAATCCATTGGCAAATCTGATGTGACGCGGGTCGCGGTATGGACATTGTCGGACCCAAACGCCGCACGGGCATAGCTGTCGACCATGTCACGCAACACGTCGTCACTTACACGGCCGCGCAATTGGATCAAACCCTCGGGGCTGCGGGTGGCAGAGAACTCGACGGGTCCGGTTTCATCCGCGACCTCGGGTTCGGGCAGCACGGCATGCAGGGCGAACACCTCGGGCAATGCGTTTTCCAGCTCACCCACGACGCGGTCGAACAGCGCGGGGTTTGTACCCTGAACGGCGACCAGAGTGATATCCGCATCCGACATCGTCACCGATCCTTGCCCGATTTCGGCAAGCGCGTTGATGCTCTGTTCGGCGGCTTCCGCCCAACGCGGGGATGGCACACCCAGACCGATGGTGCAGAAAGAGGGTCCGGCAAGACCAGCCCCCTCCGCCGCCGCGATGATCTGGTCGCGTGCGTCTTCATCCTGGGCGGAACAGGCGTCGAACTGCCCTCCGGCCTCGTCAATCAGGTAGCGTAGGGTGAAGGGCGTGATCACCGGGCGCGGGGCTGAAATGGACAGACCAATCCGCACGCTCGGCGGCGCGGCGCGGGTCAGGTCTTGCTCCAGTTGCTCTTTTTCCTGCTGGCTGTTGGCAATCGCGGTGATCCGGACAAGGCCGGGGCTGGCCGAGATCTTGGCGCGTGGTAGGTCGGACAGAGCCAGCACCGCATAGGCCAACGCATCGTCCCAGCCATCGGGTTTCGGGTAGTCGGCGGTTTCCACCAAATCCGAAACGGCATGGTCGCTGTCCAGCGCCTGCAACCCGTCCATCAGGGACGCGCGGTCCTCGCTGGCCGGGATCAGGCCGATGACGGAAACGCCGCTGTCATTGCGCAGGATCTCCACGGAAAACCTTGGGGCAGCCAGCGCCGATGTGGCGGCCACGTCCATCTCATCAATGACCCTGGAGGTATCGACCTCGGTTCCAGCGGCAGTCAGGGCGTTGAATCGGATCGCCTCATCCGGGGCGATGCCTGTGAGAATGACGCGCAGGCCGTCGGATTCGACCTCGGCCCAGTTGTGACCTTTCAGGTCCAGCGCGCGCCGGACGGCGAATTCCGAGGCGTCCTCGACCTTTGTCACGGCGAAGCCCGCAGCCAAAAAGGACAGGCCCGCAGAGACAAGGAAGATCAGGCAAACAGCTACAAAATAGGGCAGACGCATATGCGGGCTTCAGACTCCTCGGGCGTTTGGGCGGGTTTGTACAGGCCCCGGCGCGCAGGTGCAATCAGAGCAGCAGCGCGACGCAGAGGAAGATCAGCGGAATTAGGCCGGTATCCCGGTTCGACCGGAATAGCATCAGCAGTCTGGCATTGTCCTCGATTTTCAGATTGCGCAACTGCCATAGCATATGCCAGCCCATGGCCCATGGCCCGCCCAATGCGATCGTGACAATCCAGAACGGCGAATCCGGCACGCCTGCGTCGATGATCGCCAACCCCAACAGCGAGACCGTGGCGATCAGAAAATACTTCAGCCATCTGGCCGTATTCGCCCCGAACAAACGCGCGGTGGATTTGACGCCGATCAGCGCGTCGTCTTCGGTATCCTGATGCGCATAGATCGTGTCGTAGAACAGCGTCCACGCGATACCCGCCAGATACAGCGTCACCGCTGGCCAGCCCAGCGATCCGGTATGGGCCACCCAAGCCAGCAACGCGCCCCAATTGAAGGCCAGTCCCAGAAACACCTGCGGCCACCATGTAAAACGTTTGGCAAAGGGATAGAGGGCAACTGGCGCCAGCGACAGAACGCCCATTAGGATGGCGCCTGTATTGAAGCTGAGCAGAATCCCCAGCGATATCAGCGCCTGCAGGCCCATCCAGACCACGGCTTGTAGTACGCTGACCTGACCTGAGGGGATCGGGCGGGATTTTGTGCGTTCGACCTGCGCGTCGAAATGGCGGTCGGTGATGTCGTTCCAAGTGCATCCCGCGCCGCGCATCAAAAAGGCCCCAAGGGCGCAGCCGATCGCAATCCATGCATCCTCCAGCCGTGGCGCGCCATCGCTCAGGATCGCCAGCGCCAGCCCCCACCAGCAGGGGATCAGCAACAGCCATGTTCCGATTGGCCTGTCCGCCCGGCTCAGCCGCAGATAGGGGCGGGTGAAGGCGGGCGCGCGGGTGTCCACCCAATTGCCGGTGACAGCGTCAGCGACCTGACCGTCTGGTGTTGGAGCATTGCCTTGCATATGTAGGGTCTCATGAGTGCGAAGATCAGACTGTATGTAGAGCAGCCCTTGGGTCAGGGGCAATCGGTTCCTTTGACGCGTGAGCAGGCGCATTACCTGTTCGGCGTGATGCGGCAATCCGTTGGCGCGCAGATTGCGCTGTTCAATGGCCGGGATGGCGAATGGCTGGCCGAAGTCTCTGAGGCGGGCAAGCGCGGCGGCGTTCTGTCCTGCCTGCAGCAGACCAGGCCTTTGCAACTGCCGCCGGATTTGTGGTTCCTGTTTGCGCCGATCAAAAAGGCGCGGACGGATTTCATTGTCGAGAAGGCCGCAGAAATGGGGGCCGCGCGCATTCTGCCGGTGCAGACAGAGTATACAAACTCCGAACGTATCCGGCAGGATCGGCTTCAGGCGCATGCGGTCGAGGCCGCCGAACAGTGCGGCGGCACCTACGTGCCCGAGGTCGCGGAGCTGCAAAAACTGGATCGCATGCTGGACGCATGGCCTCAGGATCGGCAGTTGATGTTCTGCAATGAGGCCGAGGTCGGATCAGCCCTGCGACTGGCCGCGCAGGAAAAAGGCCAACCCTGGGCCATTCTGATCGGCCCCGAAGGTGGGTTTTCGGATCGCGAGCGCGCCCGATTGAGCGCACTGCCCTTTTCGCATGTTGTCAGCCTCGGCCCACGAATTCTGCGCGCTGATACGGCAGCGGTGGCTGCTTTGACCATGTGGCAGCAGGCCTTGGGGGATTGGTGCTAGCCCAAGTTCCATGCAGGCTGTTCTTCTGGAATTACGAACAATAAGCCCAAAAAGTCAGGAGTGTGCCGCGATGAGGTGCAATCCCAAAAAGAACTGATCGTCGAATAGTATTTTTTCCATGACCCTTTTCCAAGTGTTGAGAGGTTACTCTCAAAACGATATCAATTATTTGAATAATTGAAGACCTTCATCACAAGCCAAGTCACTGAAAACAAACTGCCTCTTCCAGACCTGAAAAGCACCAAAATGTTGACTAAATTTTAATTTCTCTATTTGTTTATTAAAAGTGAATTTAACAAGTGAAATGAACGCCGCAGATCGTTATGAAAAATGCGCTGATAGATTTCGTTGATGCTCTGGCCGGACTTACGTCCGCAGAAGATCGATGGAATGAAGCTGTCGCGCAATCTCAGAAGCAGGGCATTGGCGCAATTCTGGTTGGTGAGGCCGACGGGACCAAAAAGCAGATCTTCTGGATGAACACCAACATGCCGGATGACTGGATTACCGAATATCTTGAAGAAGACTACATGTCGGTCGACGCCATGCTCGAGACATTGGCCTGGCAGAACGAATACCACATTGTCGAATCCGGCCAGATGAAGCGCATGGATGCGCGATCCGACAAGGAATACGCGCTGGACCACGGATTGAAATCCGCCGGGCTGGCCTCGTTGATCGGGTCCCGCTTTGGCAAGCCTGGGCGGCGCGGGGTATATGTAACGCTGTGTTCAGGCGACAGCATGCAGACTGCGCAAAACAACAGTGTTGTCGATTTGACGATGCTGTCGGCCTTTTTGGCCACTTCAATTACCGAACCAATTCATTCACCAGCCAATCTGAAGTTGAAAGCTATGACCCAGGTCCTTTCACAACGTCAGCAAGAAGTATTGGAGTTGCTGGCCAACGGGTGCCAGACGGCCCGTATCGCTGAACGTCTGGGCATCAGCGAAGCCGCTGTGAACAAGCACTTCTCACTCGCCCGCAAGGCATTGGGTGCGTCAACCCGCGAGCAGGCGCTCGCCATCGCCTTGAAAGAAAACCTAATTGACCTGTGAAGGTATAAATATCTCTACCTTGGGCGAACATCGCCTGTTTTCTAAGGTGCAGAAGCAAATTTTCGCCGACGAATAGCCGGGGTTCGTTATTGGCCCCTCTTTACCAGTATTTTCGATGGAGCCATCTCTCACATGAATATGCAGTCGCAACTGACAGGCCGCCTGGCCCGCACGTCTTCGTTTTCCCTGTCCACGGTTGAATTGCGCGGTGTCTCAGCCGAGTTTGATCAGTCCATCAAAGCGCTGCCAGCTTCGATGGCGCAACCTGTGCGGGTTCCCACCGATACCAAGGGGCGGGGCGACTTTCTCAAGCAACTGGCGGCGAAATCCGCTGCCAAGATGGCCGCAGGTGGCACGGCGCTGATCCTTGTGTTGATGAGTGCAGAGACAGCGCAGGCGCAGTCGTCAGAGGTATCCTTGCGCACCCTGGACGGGGTGAAATCCATTGAGATTCTGCCGGATGGCGCCGCCGAGGTCACGCTGCAGAACGGGGCTGTCATGCGCCTGCCTGCGGGCAGCTTCACCGTGTCGGGCAGCGAGGTTCTCGTCTCTGAAGCAGTCGCCATTCAGATGGCAGAAGCCGCAGCAGCGGGCGGAGGCGTTTCCGGGGGAACGCTGGCCGCAGTTGGTGGCGGGCTCGCCCTTGCCGGGGCCGCAGGTGGCGGCGGCGGCGGAGGCAGCAGCGATGGTGGTTCGGGTTCGACGAGCAGCCCCACCACCGGAACGGTTGTGGATGGCTATCTGGTCAACGCCACCGTCTTTCAGGATTTGAACGGCAACACGATTTTTGACGCGGGCGAGCCGAATACGATCACCGATGAACAGGGTAACTATTCGATCACCCTGGACGCCTCCAACCCAACGGCCAAGATCGTGTCGATTGGTGGTACGGATTCGTCAACAGGTCAGGCTTTCACAGGCACCCTGACGGCTCCGGCGGGTTCGACCGTCATCACCCCCCTGACCACACTTGTTCAGAGCCTTGTCGAAGCCAGCGCTGACAGCGACACGCCGCTGACCGCAGCCGAAGCGAATGAGCAACTGGCCGTCGCGCTGGGTCTGAGCAGCGATACCAACCTGCTGGAACTTGACCCGGTTGAACAGATCGAAAACGCCAGCGACCCCTCGGATGCCGCAGCTTTCGCGGCGGCGGCGCAAGTTGCCGCTGTCATTTCAGCAGCGGCTGCAACGCAGGATGACGCCCAAGGCAGTTCGGACGCCTCCGAGGCCGCGGCTGCATCGCTTGCGCAACAGTTGCTGGACGCCGCGGCTGGCCCCGGTGATCCTGACCCATCTGCGGTTCTGAGCGACGCAGATGCGATTGCCGAAGCGCTGGAGCAGGCTGACGTCGACGAGGGCGAGGCAACTTCGATTGCGAATGCGGTTCAGGCGCTGAACGAAAACATTGATGAAGCTGTAGAAAACGCGGACCCAAGTGATATTGGAGAGCTGCAAAACGACATCGTTGCCAACCAGGAAGTCGCTCAAGGGACGCTGGTCGATCTGGTGGAATCCGGTGATATCGCTACGACTGATCCTGAAGATCTTGCTGACGAGGCGGACAATATCGTTCCGCTGCAACCAGTTGTCGATTCTGAAAACTTCTTGGCTACATACGGCCCATCAAACTTGGATAGCGCCCCGGTCGTGTCGGGCACCGGTCGCCCTGGCAGTATCGTCCGCGTGACCTTCAGCGATGGCGACGACGCAACCGTTGACGTCAGCCGGACCACGACAGTTGATGGCGATGGCGATTGGCAAATCACCTTTGATGCCGCTGATTTTCCCACAGCAAGCGGGGCTTACACGGTTGAGGTCGCTGCCGCGCCCTCGGGGTCGTCTGTATTCACCGTTCCGGCGGTTTCGGGTGGCAGCTTTGACGTTGATCTGACGCCTCCAGCGGCACCTGTCCTGGATGCGGTGTCCAGCGACGACGCCCTGGCATTGGAAGAGCGCGAGTCGCCCCTGTCTGTTTCCGGTACCGCCGAGGCGGGTGCCACTGTCGCCGTAACGATCGGCAGTGTGACTCTGACGGATACGGCCGCTACAGATGGCTCGTTCAGTGTCACATTCGATGCCGCTGATGTTCCGACTTCGGGTTTCTCCGTCAGCGCTGTCGCGTCGGATGATCTGGGCAATGCCAGCGGTCCGGCGACACAGGCCATCTCGGTCGAACCGGAGTCGACCCTGACCCCGACTGTTGATCCGGCCTCGGGCACGTTGGGGGCTGCGGAACTGGCAGCGGGCCTGACGGTCACCGGCACAGGTCGTGCGGGCAGCACCATCACCGTTTCGATTGATGGCGAGGATCAGGACGCCGTCGTGGACGGCGACGGCAACTGGAGCGTGACCTTTGCCGAAGGCGTTCTGCCGGACGCGAGCGGTGACTATACTGTTTCTGCCGTGGCAACCCTACCGCCGACCTCGTTCACCAGCGGTTCGGTTGATGGCGGAGGGTTCTCGGTTGATCTGACAGCCCCCGATGCACCGTCGCTAGACACTATCGCGGGCAACAACGCGCTGGAGCTTGAAGAGCAGGGCGCAGACCTGACCATTACCGGCTCCGCCGAGGCGGGCGCGACGGTTGAGGTCACCCTCAACGGTGCTGTTGAAACGGCGGTTGCGGATGTGGGCGGCGCGTTCTCGGTTACTTTTGACGCGGCTGATGTTCCCGGCGCCGATTTTTCGGTCAGCGCGACGGCGACAGACCCGCTGGGCAACGAAAGCGGCGCTGCCACGCAGCCTATTTCGGTTGAGCCGGTTTCGACACTGACGCCCACAATCACGCCGGTCTCGGGCACGTTCGGCCCGACCGAACTGGCCGCAGGGCTAGTGGTGTCCGGCACCGGGCGCGTGGGCAGCACCGTGACCGTGGACATTGACGGCGTTACGCAGGACGCAACCGTTGATGGCGATGGCAACTGGACAACCACCTTTGCTCAAAGCGCATTGCCGGATGCGACGGGGGATTACACGGTCTCTGCCACGGCGACTTTGGCAGGCACATCGTTCGCCAGCGGTTCGGTCTCGGGTGGTGGTTTCTCAGTCGATCTGGACGCGGCAGCTGCACCTGTTCTGGATGCGGTAGCGAGCAACAACGCCATCGAACTGGAAGAAAGCGGCGCGGATCTGACGGTGACCGGGACCACGGATGAAGGCGCGACAGTTGAGGTTACAATCGGCAGCGTCACCCTGTCAGACGTGGCCGGTGTCGGCGGCGTGTTTAGCGTCACCTTCGATGCCGCTGACGTTCCGACTTCGGACTTTTCCATCAGCGCAGTTGCGTCGGATGATTTGGGCAATACCAGCGCCTCGGCGACGCAGGCGATCACGGTCGAGCCGGAATCAGCCCTGACCCCCACTATTGACCCGGTCTCGGGTGTTCTGGGTGCGGGCGATCTGGCCGCGGGTCTGACGGTCACCGGCACAGGTCGCACCGACAGCACGGTCACCGTGTCGATTGACGGTGAGGATCAGGAGGCCGTCGTGGACGGCGATGGCAACTGGAGCGTGACCTTCGCCGAGGCCAACCTGCCTGCGACGACTGGTGACTATGCAGTTTCTGCCGTCGCCACTTTGCCGCCGACTGCATTTACCAGCGGGCCGGTTGATGGCGGAGGGTTCTCGGTTGATGTGACCGCCCCCGATGCACCAGTGATAAACAGTGTTGCAGGCGACAATGCTTTGGATCTGGAAGAGCAAGACGCAGACTTGACCATCAACGGCACCGCTGAGGCGTTTGTCACCGTCGAGGTTGAGATCAATGGGGTCGTGGAAACCACCGTCGCAGACGATGGCGGCGTGTTCTCGGTGACCTTCGACGCAGCGGATGTCCCGGACGCGGATTTCTCAATCAACGCAACGGCCACGGATGCGGCGGGCAATACCGGTGCCGAGGCCACTCAGGCCGTGACGGTTGAGCCGATTTCGACACTGACGCCCACAATCAACCCGGTCTCGGGCACGTTTGGCCCGACCGAACTGGCCGCCGGGCTGGTGGTGTCCGGCTTGGGCCGGTTAGGCAGCACGGTCACCGTAACGATTGATGGTCAGGATCAGCAGGCCGCTGTGACCCCCGATGGCAGCTGGAGCGTCACCTTCGCTGAGGCGGACCTGCCGGATGCCAGCGGTGATTATTCTGTTTCCGCCGAGGCAACCCTACCGCCGACCTCTCTCAGCAGTGGTTCGGTTGATGGCGGAGGGTTCTCGGTTGATGTGACAGCGCCTGATGCCCCGGTTTTGAACGTAATATCCGGTGACGACTTCATCGACCCGGCCGAGCAGGCTGACGATCTGGTCATCTCGGGCACGGCCGAGGCGTTCAGCACAGTTACCGTCACGATCGGTGCAGAATCCCAGCAGGCAAATGCGGACGTGAATGGTGATTTCTCGGTCACTTTCGCCGCGGCGGATGTGCCGACCGAAAATTTCCAGGTCACCGCGGTTGCCGAAGACGCGCTGGGCAATACCAGCGCGACGACAGATCGGTCGGTTCTGGTGGGTGCGGTCGGTCAGACGATCACCGGCACCAGCGGCGATGATGAGCTGTCGGGCACACCCGGTGACGACACGATCAACCCCGAAGGCAATGATGGTGAGGCTGGAGGCCTCGATATCGTCAATGGCTCACTGGGGGATGACGAAATCGACCTGAGCACATCCGGCGGCACCAGCTTTGTTGAGCTGAACTACGCTGCGCTGGATGGCCCGATCAACGTGACACTGGACTATGCCAACAATACGGGTTCGGTAGACAAAGGCGCCGATGGTACCGACACGCTGATCAGCCCCGAAACACCGGGCGAGGCGTTCGGGGTCGGCCTTGTCGGCACGCAGGGCGACGACACATTTACCGTCGTACAGGACGGCGTTGAGACATGGGCGGGCATCTTCTACGAAGGCGGCGATGACACGGTCAATGTGACGCTGGACACCGGCATCGTGCGTGTGAATGCGGTGACCCCTGGCCCGGTAGATGAAGATGTCACAGCGGATTTGACCACGGGTGACATCACCTTCGCCAGCGGCTCGATTGATCTGAACGTGACCGGCTCCGGTGGCCAGATCGAGCTGGAGACCGGCGACGGCGATGACGATGTGACCGGCTCTGATGCGGATGAGCGTTTCATTCTGGGCGCAGGCACCGATACGCTGGACGCGGGCGGCGGTTTCGATACCGTGCGTTATGACCGTGGCGTCGTGACTGACGGAGTGACCGTGAACCTGCAAACCGGGGTGGCAACCGGTATCTGGGACGGTCAGGCGTTTACCCATACCCTGTCCAATGTTGAACGCGTGCGCGGCTCACGAACCGGAGATGACAATCTGACGGCGGCCAACACCGGCTCACGTCTGGAAGGTCGCGGTGGCGATGACACGCTGATCGGCGGTGACGGCGACGACCTGCTGATCGGTGGTGATGGTGCGGATACGTTCTTTGTCGGGCGTGGCAACGACACCATTCAGGACTATCAGGGCGATGCCATCGACTCGATTGAGCTGGACCCTGCCTATACCGACGCTGAAGTCGACGCAGCCGTAGCAGCAGCGGTGCAGGACGGCGACGCAGTTGTGGTCACATTCGCCTCGACCGGTGCAACGCTCCGGCTAGAAGGCTGGACGGTTGCCGAGCTACAGGCCGAAAACGACGCTGGCGGTGAGGACATTATCGGTACCTTCGGTGATGACGTACTGGAGGGCACCGACGGGAACGATTTCATCGACCCGCAGGGCAATGATGATGGGTTTGATGTCGTCAATGCCTCGACCGGTGATGATGAGATCGACTTCTCGAACTCCGGTGGCGAGAGCTTTGTAGAGCTGAACTACTCTGCGCTGGGCGGCCCGATCACGGCCTCGATCGACTATGCCAACAATACGGGCTTTGTCGACAAGGGCGCGGATGGGTTTGATTCGCTGACCAACCCCAACACAACCGGGGAATCCCTTGGTATCGGGCTTGTCGGAACCGCTGGCGATGACACCTACAACATCACGCAGGGCACCGGCTTCTCGTGGGCCGGGATTGTCTATGCTGGCGGCAATGACACGATCAACGCGAGCCTGAACGAGGGTATCGTCCGTGTCGACACAAGCGGCGAGGCGACCACGGCCGACCTTTCGACCGGTCTGATCAGCTTTGCCAGCGGAAGCATTCAGTTGAATGCGACAGGCTCTGGCGGCCGGATTGAGCTTCGGACATTTGACGAAGATGATACTATCACCGGTTCAGACGCGGATGAGCGCTTCATTCTGGGTGCGGGAACTGACACCTTGGATGCAGGTGGTGGCTACGACACCGTGCGCTATGACCGTGGTGACGTGACAACCGGTGTGACCGTGAACCTTGCGACCGGGCTTGCGACAGGTATGTGGGCTGGTCAGGCCTTCTCGCACAGCTTGTCAAACGTCGAAGAGGTGCGGGGGTCCCGGACAGGCGACGATACCCTGACAGCGGCGGATACGGGCTCGTTCCTGGATGGTCGTGGCGGCAACGACACGGTCACCGGCGGTGCGGGTAACGATATCCTCATCGGTGGCGAAGGTGATGATACGTTGCAGGGCAACGCTGGCGAGGACCTGTTCATCGTCGGGCGCGGCAACGACATCATTCGCGACTTTGAAGCCGGGATCGACGATATCGAACTGGACAACAGTGCCACGGATGAAGAGATCGCCCTAGCTGTGCAAAACGCCGAACAGATCGGCGATGATATCCGGATTACCTTGCCAGATGGCGCGACGATTCTGTTCGAAGACTGGACAGTTGCGAATTTCCAGCAGGAATACGCGGATCGCTTTGCGGTCAATCCGATCATCGGAACAGACGGTCCGGACGTTATCGACGGGACAGATGGCAACGACTTCATCAACCCGCTGTCCAGTGGCGATGGAGATGACGTCATCAACGGCTCTCTTGGGGATGATGAGTTTGATCTGTCAAACGCGGACAGCGAGAGCTTTGTCGAGCTGCGCTATGACGGTCTGACCGGACCGATTGAGGCCTTTGTCGACTATGCCAACAATCAGGGTTCGGTGAATAAGTTCGGCGATGGCTTCGATACCATTACCGACCCACTTGCACCCGGCGAAGCCTTTGGCCTCGGGATCACAAGTACCTCTGGGGACGATACGATCAATATCACTCAGGGCAGCGGATTCTCGTGGTTCGGGGCGTTCTATGCGGGCGGTGATGACACAATCAATGCTGACCTGAACTCGGGCATCATCCGTATTGATACGGGCAGTGGCCCGACGACTGCAAACCTCGATACCGGCGACATTACCTTTACTGGCGGGTCCATCGACTTGAACGTGACAGGCTCGGGTGGTCGGATTGAATTGCGGACCTTTGACGAGGATGACAACGTGACCGGCTCGGACCGGGATGAACGCTTCATTCTGGGCGCAGGTACCGATGTTCTGGATGCGGCTGGTGGGTATGACGTTGTGCGTTATGACCGGAGCGACGTGACCACCGGGGTGACCGTGAACCTGGCAACAGGGATCGCAACCGGTACATGGGATGGCCAGGCCTTTACCCATACCCTGTCAAATGTCGAAGAGGTTCGTGGCTCGCGTACCGGCGATGACACACTGACGGCAGCAGATACTGGCTCGGTCCTTGAAGGGCGCGGCGGTGCCGACACCTATACAGGTGGTGCATCCGAAGACATCTTTATCGTGGGTGAGGGTCATGACGTCGTCTATAACTTCGACATCGATGTGGATCAGTTGCAAACGCGCGATGGTGATTTTGACTTCGGGCTGCCGGACTATGAGGATGTCACCTTTGATGGTCAGCCGTCCTTGCGGTTCAATCTGGGTGCGGATGACACGGTCACGCTTGTTGGGTTGAGCGCGCAGGACCTTGAGAACTCGATCGCGGAAGAGCTTCTTTCGCTGTCGCCGGGGCGGATGAACAACCCGGCCACGCTGACGATCAACGGCGCGGGGAACCTTGCCTTGATCGCATCGGAAATCACCGAATTCCTGCAGACGCAATCGCCGACCGAGTTCACCTTCTTCGAAGTCGGTGCGGCGGAAAACTACGCCTTGTCGATCACCGGCACAGGGCTGTCCCTGTCCGGCCTACCCGGCAGCGAGGTTCTGTCTGGCACAGTCAACGAAGCCACCCTGACCCTGGATGGCAGCCCGGTTTGGTCACTGACGGATCTTGGAATTCCGTTTGCCGACTTTGCCGCGATGCTGGACAGCGCCACGAACGAAGGTGCGATTGACTATTCGCTCGGCCTTGGCGCGCGCGATTTGATCGTTGTCGCTGACGATACGGCGCAGGATATCCGTATCGAAGGCGTCGATCACTGGATCGAGGCGGGCGGTGGCGACGATGCCGTGACCTTCAGCGGGGGCGGCAATGCAGCCATCATCCTTGGCGACGGCGCTGATACGGTCGATATCGCAGGAGGCACCCCGGCGGAGGATCGTGCGTTCATCTATATCGACCCTGCGGACTCGGGCACCAATGTGATCAACGGCTTCCGCTTCACCGATAGCGAAGACTCCGGTGACCGGATTGTGGTCGCGGAAGATCTGGCCGTGTTCTCAATCGCATGGGAGGTCGCCGATGCGACTGATCAGGGGAATCTGGACTCGATTGCGGCAACGTTTGATCCGATTGGGCCGGGCGAATTCGCTCTGTTCTTCGATCAAAGCGGAAACGCCGTATTGCAGGATCTGATTGAAGGTGGTGCGCCGGGGGCGAATTATACCTTGGGCGATACCATCGCGAGCTTTACCAACGCGGATGTCAGTGGGCTTTCGGGCAGCAATCTGGGTGGGTACAATCTGGACGGCTTCCTGGTCTATTCGGAAATCGACCTGCCGCCCGCGTCCGAGTTGGTTTAACGCCCCGGAGGGTGCCCATGGCTTTACCCGTCGCGATCACGCCGCGGCCTTTGACACACAAGGACTGCGCTGGCTTATGCTGGCGCAGTCCTTCCGATTTCGGTTTTGCCGACCATGTGCCCTCGGTTCTGGTCGGGGCATCTGAACTGTCATCTGTAACGCTGGAGATGCCCTGGTTCTTTGCGCAGGCTAAAGGCAAGTGGCACGCGCTTGCCCCGTTGCGTTCGGAGGCGGGGCTGGAATTGACCCACGTGCCGTTCCTGCTGCGCATGTATCCGTTTACCCTATTGCCGGACGCCGACAGTTTTGTGCTTGGCATCTGGCAGGATTCCAGCTGTATCGGCGAAACCGGACAACCGATCTATGACGGCGCGCAATTGCACCCGAGGTTAGAGCCGCTTACCAAAGCGTTCTCCCGTTTTGTCACGGGCTTGGATGCGCTGCATAAAATCGGAGCATCCCTGCATGAGGCGGGTGTTCTGGAGCCGACGTCTCACAAAACCAGCGACACGGTCCAACTGTTTCAAACGGATGAGGATGCGCTGCGTGCTTTGCCGGCAGAAAACCTGTCTGATCTGGCGAAAACCGGTGCGCTGGGGGCCGCATATGCGCAGTTATTGTCACGCACACATTTAAAAAGAACGGCAAGTCCCAAGGTTGCTTCCCAACCGCGGAATACTCCTGTAACGCGAGAGGAAGACAGCGCTTTTCTGGATGCATTGACCGATGATCTTCTGGCGGGCGCAGAATTGAAACCAGGAGCGTTGGCACCATGAAGACTTGGTTGTCGGTTGTGATGACCACACTTGTTTTGGCGGGGTGCAGTGAGGATTTGCGGGGCACGCAGTCGTTTGACCCTGCAGCCGAACCCACCACGCAGCCTGCGGCGGCGCAAAGCAACCTGAAGGGCAGCGTTGCGCGCACGCAATTTGCCGAGCTGGTGCGCAGATCGGTCGCCACCTCTCCGACGACAGCGGCGGGAACCGCCAATGTTCTGGCCTCGCAATCCCGGATCGAGGCCGAAAGGGGTGCGTTCCGACCTCAGTTGAATGCCGAGACCTCGCTGACGTCCGAGGGGGATACGGTGCCGATCCTGCGGCTTAGCCAGATCATTTATGATGGGGGTAAGGTCTCGGGCCGTATCGGGCTGCGACAGATCGAGGCGCGCCAGACCTGGCTGAGCGAACTGTCCGAGCTGAGCGCCCAGAGTTTTGAGGCGATCGAGGCCATCATTGACCTTGATCGCAACCGTCGTCTTGAAGATCAGGCACGGCAGAACCTTGAACGCACCGAGACACTGGTCAGTGACCTGCAATCGCGGTTTGACGCCGGTGCAGGCTCGGTTGCGGATCTGCTGGCCGGTCAGGGCCGTCAGTCCAATGCCGAGACGGAATTGGCGCAGGCCGAAACGGATGTCGAACTGGCGACCGCCACCTGGATCGAACTGTTCGGCAGCCGCCCCAGCGTCATTCCAACCATCCCTCCGGCCCCGGTTCTGGCGGGTACGACCTCGCAGGCGATGGTCGAGCGCAGCCCACGTCTGCGCACACAGGTCGCCGTCACCCAGGTGCGTCAGCAAGAGGTTGTCCTGGCCGAGCGTGCCACCCGCCCGACCCTGTCCGCGATCCTTGAGACCGACTTCAACGAAGGCAGTATCGACAATGGCGCGCAGGCCCGTCTGGGCGTGAATGTCCCGATCTATCAGGGTGGGTCGGCCCGTGCCAATGTGGAAACGGCAAGGGCCAATCTGCAGCAAAGTGAGGCCGACGCAGAAGAGCTGCGCCGCGAATTGCAACGCAGCCTGTCTCAGGCTCTGGAAGAGACGAGCTCGATCCAGCGACGTCTTGCGACAGCGCGCCGTGCGGTTGAAATCAACGAACAGGCGCTTGATGCGGCGCGGGGGCAGTTCAACATCGGTCGTTCGACCATAGTGCAGATTCTGGACGCTCTGCGCGAATTGAATCTGGCGCAAGTCCGGGTCATCCAGCTTGAGGCGCAGGCGCGTCGGGCCGAATATGCGGTGCTGGCCGTGACCGGCGATATTCTGGATGCAGTGGGCGTCGCGCAACCGACTGATCCAACCTTGTGATATCCCCATGACCCCAGCCGCCGCAGACCCGCTGATCACACATCTTCAGCTTTTGACCGAGCGGTTGGGCCACGGGCTGTCCGAGGCGGATTTGTTCCGCGTTTTCAAGGGCAGCAACGAGGCTTACGCGGTCAAGGACGCGGTCAGCGCGCTTGAGGCGGCAGGATACAAGGCCGATTTCGGCAAGGCGCGATTGACCAAGCTGGACCCGATCCTGTTCCCGGTTCTGGCCTTCGATGCGGATGGGGTGCCGTTTGTGGTTCTCGACCGCGAAGACAAGGACCGCTTTCTTGTCATTGATGCCAGCAGCGGATCGACCGAGCCGCAGATATGGCGACGTAAGGACCAGCGCATCGCCAAGGCGCGCTGGATCCTGCGCGCCTCACGCGCCCGCCGCGCGGACGAGGATCGCGCGACACCGCAAGGTCATTGGTTCTGGTCGGCGTTCAACGATCTGCGCGGCGTGTATGTTCAGATCATCCTCGCGGCGATGGTGACCAGTATTCTGGGATTGGCGACATCACTGTTCACTATGGTGGTCTATGACCGCATCCTGCCGAATGAGGCCGTGGACAGCCTGTTGGCGCTGGTCGCCGGGGTCGGGTTCGCGCTGCTGTTTGACTTTATGATCAAGAACCTGCGGTCACGCTTTATCGACACGGCGGGCAAGCGCGCGGATATGAAGATTGCCGAACGTCTGTTCAATCAGCTCATGGCGCTGAAGATGAAGGCGCGGGGCGGGCAGAACGGACGCATGGCCTCGATCCTGCGGGATTTTGAGGTGGTACGGGATTTCTTTACCTCGGCCTCTTTGGTGGCGCTGGTTGATCTGCCCTTCCTGCTGGTGTTCATCGGCGTGATCTGGGCCATTGGCGGGCCTTTGGCGCTGGTTCCGGCGATTGCCGTGCCGATCACGTTACTTTCCGGCCTGCTGGCACAGCCGTTCCTCAGCCGCTATGCGCGCGAATCCAGTGTTGATGGGCAGACCAAACAATCGGTTCTGATGGAAACTCTGACCGGGATGGAAACCCTTAAGACGACAGGCGCGGAACCGGTCATGCGGGCCCGCTGGGACGATACGATACGGGCACAGGCGGACAGTTCCGGCAAGACGCGCATGTTGTCTCAGGGCACGGTGAATCTGACACTTCTGGTGCAGCAGATCGCGCAGGTCGCCATTGTGTTTTACGGCGTTTTCCTGATCCGCGACGGGGTGATCTCGATGGGTGCGCTGATTGCCTGTGTGATCCTGACCGGCAAGACACTGGCCCCGCTGTCGCAATTGGCGCAGGTGCTGACGCGGTTGAATCAGGCGCGGGTCGCCTATGGCCAGATCGACGCGTTGATGCAGCAGGAGGTCGAGCGCGAAGCCGGTCGCCGCTATCTGTCGCGCCGCACGATTTCGGGGCAAATCGAATTCAAGGGCGTCAGCTTTGCCTATGATGAGGCGTTGGGCTCGATCCTCAAGGATATCGACCTGTCGATCAAACCCGGTGAGAAAGTTGCCATTCTCGGCCCTGTCGGGTCGGGCAAGAGCACTCTGGCGCGCCTAATACTGGGTCTCTACGAACCCGATGACGGCGCGGTGTTGCTGGACGGTCTGGATGCCCGCGCCGTGGATCCCGCGGACAAGACACGCAATATCGGCGCGGTGTTGCAGGATTGTTGGCTGTTCTCGGGCACGCTGCGCGAAAACATCATCGCCGGGCGGTTTGGTGTGACGGATGATGAGGTTCACAAAAAGGCCGCCATCTCGCTGGCCGATCGCACTACTTCGGCACATCCGCATGGCTATGACATGCAGGTGCATGAAGGTGGGGCAGGTGTGTCTGGAGGGCAGCGTCAGGCGGTGGCCATTGCGCGGGCGCTGATCGGCGATCCGCCGACGCTTGTGATGGACGAGCCGACCTCGGGCATGGATGTGCAGACGGAATCGCAGGTGATCGAGAACCTGAAAGGCTGGCTATCGGATGACCGGACCTTGGTGCTGGTGACGCACAGAACCAGTCTGTTGCAATTGGTGGACCGGGTGATTGTTCTGAACGGCGGCAAGGTCACCTTTGACGGCAGCAAGGACGATATGCTGGTCCGCAACCGCCCGGCGGCACGCGCCGTGAAGGAGGCGTAGGAATGGCCGGGGCGGATTTCACAGCAACAGCACGAGAGCTGCGCGGCAGGCGTGGTGCCGCCGGTGGCCTGATCCTGTTGTCGGTTGTGACCTTACTGGCCGTTGTGCTGACCTGGGCGTATTTCACCGAGATCGACGATGTGACGCGGGCCGAGGCGCGCGTGGTGCCCTCGCAGCTTGTGCAGGTGGTTCAGGCGGCCGAAACCGGCACCATCACCGAGATCAACATCCGCGTTGGCGATACGGTTCAGGCCGGGGACGTCCTGATGCGGTTCGACCCTGTTCTGCTGCGGGCCGAGCTGGACACCGCCGTATCCGAGGCCACCGCCCTGCGCCTGCGCCGCGCCCGGCTTGAGGCGCAGATTGCCGGAGAGTCCTTTGACATGCCTGATCGCGAGGGCGTCGAGGGGAAACTGCTTGATGCGGAACGGGATCTGTTCACGGCCATGGCCGCGCATCTGACAGCCGATCTTGAGGTTCTGGACGCCCGTCGCGAGATCAAGCTGGCCGAGATTGAGGCCGCCCGGATCAGCAAAGCTGTGAACAACGAGACCATCGGCCTGCTCGAGGAAGAAATCGACGTGATCCAACCTCTGGTCGAGCGTCGGATCGAAAGCCCCATCGCCATGATCGACCTGCGCCGGGAACTCAGCCGTCAGAACGGGCAGCTGAGCGATGCCGGGAACCGTATCCTGATGGCGCAGGCCGCACTGACCGAGATCGACAGCCAGATCGTTGCCCGCAAGCGCGAGTTCCGATCGATCGCGAACCGGGAATTGACCGAAACGCAGGCCGGGCTGGCCGCGCTTGAAACCCGTATTCCCGCCCTTCAGGCCCGTTTGGCGCGGGCGGAAATCCGTGCCCCGGCGCGTGGGGTGGTCAATCAGGTGCTGATCTCGACGCTGGGTGGTGTTGCGCAGCAAGGCCAGACCGTGGCTGAGATCGTGCCTTTCGGCGACACCGTCACGGTCGAGGCCTATGTGGCCCCCGATGACATCGCCTTCATCCGACCTGATCAGGACGTGAAAGTGCGTATCACCGCCTATGATGCCTCGCGCTATGGTGCGCTGGATGGGCGGGTGACGCGAATCGGGGCGGATACGATTCTGGCCCCGGATGGGGAAACCTCGGTCTATGTTGTCGAGATACAGTTGGACGGCTCTCTGACCGATGCGGACGGGCAGAAACTGGACGTGATCCCGGGCATGGTCGCGCAAGTCGATATGCTGTCTGAGCCGAAGACGGTGCTGGAGTATCTGACGAAACCTGTGATCCGCGTCAAAGACCGCGCCTTCCGGGACTAATCCGAGATACGAAACCCCCTCTTGAACTCTGCGCCACTCGGCCCGATTTTGAGGGGGGTGGGGATCGCCTATCATGTCCAAGCGCTGAAACAGGAACACCGATATGAGTTTCATTCGACCCGAAGCCAAATTGGCCCTCTGGCGTTGGCGCGAGGTTGTCGCGGCCGGTTTTGTTCTGGTTCTGGGCCTCAGCTGGGTCAGTGGACCCGGCGGTCTGCTGGGCGTTCTGGGGTGGGTGCTGGTGGCTGTCTCGGTTGCGCTGACAGTCATCGGAGTGCAGCGCGCCCGGTTTCGCACCGGCGCAGGCGGGCAGGGCGTCGTCAGCGTTGATGAAGGGCAGATAACCTATCTCGGCCCGCTGGATGGCGGCATGGTGGCAACGCGCGAGATCGAGCGACTCGCGCTTGATCCGACCTCAAGCCCGGCGCATTGGGTGTTGGACCAGCCGGGGCAACCGACGCTTCACATTCCCGTGAATGCAGAAGGGGCCGAGGCGCTGTTCGATGTGTTTTCGGCGCTGCCAGGTTTGAAAACCCAACAGATGCTGGCCGAACTTCACGGCGGGTCGCGCCATCCGGTGGTGATCTGGGAAAAAACCTCCTCGCGCCCGGCCCACCTTCGGCTGCATTGACACTGGCGCGGTTTGCGCTCAGGACTGATCGTCAAGACAGACACATCAGGATCGGAGAACGGTTCATGTCCATCCCTCAGTCCGGCGGCGGTCCGATCGAACGCCACGAGCAATTGGCCGAATATCTGGAATCGGGCTGCAAGCCCAAGACCGATTGGCGTATCGGGACCGAACATGAGAAGTTCGGCTATTGCAAAGACACCCTCAAACCGCTGCCTTTTGAAGGCAAACGTTCCATCGTTGCGGTGCTCGAAGGGCTGCGCGACCGCCACGGCTGGGCCGAGGTGCGCGAAGCGGGCCATCTGATCGGGCTTGAGAAAGACGGTGCAAATGTCAGCCTGGAACCGGGCGGCGCGTTGGAGCTGTCGGGTGCTCCACTGGAAACCATCCACGAAACCTGTGACGAGGTGAACACCCACCTGCGCGAGGTCAAGGAAATCGCGGATGAAATTGGTGTAGGCTTCATCGGTCTGGGGGCTGCTCCCATCTGGACCCACGAGGAAATGCCGCTGATGCCCAAAGGGCGCTATCGGCTGATGAACGACTATATGGAAAAGGTCGGCAGCATGGGCCGCGCCATGATGCGCCGGACATGTACCGTTCAGGTCAATATCGACTTCGGGTCCGAGGCCGACATGGTGCAGAAACTGCGCGTGGCGCTGGCGTTGCAGCCGGTGGCGACGGCGCTGTTTGCGAACTCTCCGTTCTTCGAGGGCAAGCCAAACGGCCAGAAAAGCTGGCGCAGCCATATCTGGCGGCATCTGGACGATGCGCGCACCGGCATGCTGCCTTTTGTTTTCGAAGAGGGCTTCGGGTTCGAGCGTTACGTTCAATATGCGCTCGATGTGCCGATGTATTTCGTCTATCGCGACGGCCAGTATATCAACGCGCTGGGCATGTCCTTCCGTGACTTCCTGAAGGGTGAGCTTCCCGCATTGCCGGGCGAAACGCCCACCCTGTCGGACTGGGCCGATCATCTGACCACGGCCTTCCCCGAAGCGCGGATCAAGAAATTCATGGAAATGCGCGGCGCCGATGGTGGCCCGTGGCGTCGTCTGTGCGCACTGCCTGCATTCTGGGTCGGCCTGACCTATGACCAGACCGCGCTGGATGCGGCGTGGGATCTGGTCAAAGGCTGGGATGCCGAGACCCGAGAGGAACTGCGCGTTCAGGCTGCGGTCAATGGTCTGCAAGCCCAGGTCGGTGACGTCAACATGCACGATCTGGCGCGTGAGGTCGTGGCGATCTCAGAGGCTGGTCTGAAAGCCCGCGCCTTCCCCGGTGCCGGTGGTCTGGTCCCGGATGAGACGCATTTCCTGAACGCGTTGAAGGAAAGCATCGATACCGGCAAGGTGCCCGCTGATGAGTTGCTGGAACACTACAATGGCGACTGGAACGGCGACCTGACCCGGATTTTCCCCGAATACAGCTATTGATCCGCCCGGTCCCGCTTGCATTCGCGGGGCTGGCCCGATAGCAGGTTGGCGACCAAATTCAGAGGGCGTCATGGACGATCTTAAGGCAAAATATCTGGGCCAAATCGCCGAAGCCGGCGACGAGAACGCGCTTGAGGCGATCCGCGTCGCGGCCGTGGGCAAAAAAGGCGAGGTCGCGCTGAAGATGCGCGAGCTAGGCAAGATGACCCCCGAGGAACGTCAGGTCGCAGGCCCCGCGCTGAACGCCCTGAAGGATGAGATCAACTCGGCGCTCTCTGCCAAAAAGGCAGCCCTTGCTGATGCTGCGCTGGATGAGCGTCTGCGCACCGAATGGTTGGACGTCACCCTGCCGACCCGCGCACGCCGTGAGGGCTCAATCCACCCGATCAGCCAGGCGACCGAGGAACTGACTGCGATCTTTGCCGAACTGGGTTTTGCCGTGGCCGAGGGGCCTCGGGTTGAGACCGACTGGTACAATTTTGACGCCCTGAACATCCCCGGCCACCACCCCGCGCGGGCCGAGATGGACACGTTCTACATGCATCGCGCCGAGGGCGATGATCGCCCGCCGCATGTGCTGCGCACGCATACGTCTCCGGTGCAGATCCGCTCAATGGAGAAACAGGGCGCGCCGATCCGCGTGATCTGTCCGGGCGGTGTCTACCGTGCCGACTATGACCAGACCCACACGCCGATGTTCCATCAGGTCGAGGGGCTGGCCATCGACAAGGACATCTCGATGGCGAACCTGAAATGGGTTCTGGAAGAGTTCGTGAAAGCCTTCTTTGAGGTCGACGATGTCGAGCTGCGCTTCCGCGCCTCGCACTTCCCCTTCACCGAGCCGTCGGCCGAGGTTGATATCCGCTGTTCCTGGGATAACGGCCAGCTGAAGATCGGCGAGGGCGACGACTGGATGGAGATTCTGGGCTCCGGCATGGTCCACCCCAAGGTGATCGCTGCCGGTGGGATTGATCCCGAGGTTTATCAGGGCTTTGCGTTCGGCATCGGCATCGACCGTCTGGCGATGCTGAAATACGGCATTCCGGATTTGCGGGCGTTCTTTGATTCCGACCTGCGCTGGTTGCGGCACTACGGGTTTGCAGCGCTGGATATGCCGAACCTGCATGGTGGTTTGAGTCGGTAGTTGTACCCGATGGGCGTATATCTGGCTCGCTACGTGGATTGGTGCAATAGGCGCGCCAAAGACATTCGGTTGTGGCAAATCATCGGACTGTTCACACTCTCATTTGTCTTAATGCTTCTGGCTTTCGCGTTTGGCGGGGAATTGGTCGGCTATTTGTTTAGTGCTGTCTTCGTACTACCCATTCTCCACTTTTTGCAAATCGCTGGGGATGTTTGGTTAAAGAACATGACTCGCCGTCAAGATGAGTATGAGCAGCTTCGGAAAACAAAAAAGCTCTTGAAAGGCTTTCGGAAATAGACGCGCGGAGCAAAGGCCGATAGGCCGCCGTGCTATCGCCAGACCGCCCGCAGGGGCTGGCGATTTGTCTCCGCAAGCGCTCCGTCTGAACAGCACACGGATTTGGCTGGCATAAAGTGCCCAACATAACCGTTGCATCGCCACACCGCGGTCTGGCGATAGCGCGGCTTGTCACAATCTCCCACGGGGTTGTTAAGTGACTTCGGGCGCGGGCTGGGTAGTCTCGCGCGCATGATTTATCGACTGCTTTGCCTTCTGTTGCTGACCGCCACCCAAGCCGCTGCCGTGGATACCTGCCACGGCGATACGGCCTGTGAGGTCGGTGACCGCTCGTACCATGTGTTGGAACCTGAGGGGTGGGATGGCGAGACCCCTCTGCCTGTGTTGCTGCATTTCCACGGTTGGGCGCGGCAGGGGACTGTGGTGGTGAACCATGAACGCATCGCCGGGGCGACCAAGCTGCGCGGCGTTTTGCTGGTGGCCCCGAACGGGCTGGGCAAAAGCTGGGATTTCTGGACCTCGGGCACGGGTGATGTGCCCTTTGCCGACCGGGTGTTGGAGGATGTCGCCAAGCGCTATCCGGTTGATCCGCAGCGTATCTATGTCTCGGGCTATTCCTTCGGAGGCGCGATGGCGTGGCGCTATGTGTGCCAGTCGGGCAATGATATCGCCGCCCTGCTGGCCGTCGCCGGTAGCATTCGCCAGACCGAGGATTGCCCCGAAGCCCCGCGCGAGGCGCGCCATGTCCACGGCCTCAGCGATACGGTGATGGATTTTCCCTATGGCGCGAATGGCGACACGACCTATCCAGTGGCCCTTTGGCGCGCGAAATACGACTGCCACAATGCCACCCCGCGCGGGGATTGGAGCGTGGTGCCGATCCTGACCCTCAGCCGGGTGGAATGGACCGATTGCGCGCAGGGGCAGGTGGTGCTGGATACCCATCCCGGCGGGCATTTCATCCCCCATGGCTGGATCGGACGGCAATTGGACGAGCTTTTGGGCCGCACCCCCACCTATCCGTGACCCGCAGCGCTTGCACCTTGGCGCATTCTTTGTCATTGCCTGTGCCGACTGGATGTTTGCCAAAAAAGGCCCCGAGCAATGAAATTCACTCTGTCCTGGCTGAAAGACCACCTCGACACCGATGCGTCGGTTGATGAGATCACTGAGGCGCTGACCGATCTTGGCCTTGAGGTCGAAGAGGTCGTGAACCCGGCAGACCGTCTGGCGGGCTTTACCCTGGGCCATGTGAAACATGCCGAGAAACACCCCGACGCCGACAAGCTGCGCGTCTGCACGGTGGCGACGGATGAGGGCGATCTGCAGATCATCTGCGGCGCCCCCAACGCGCGCGAAGGCATCACCGTCGTGTTCTGCAAGCCGGGCATGTATATCCCCGGTCTGGATATCACCATCAGCGTCGGTAAGATCCGCGGCGTCGAGAGCTTTGGCATGATGGCCTCCGAGCGTGAGCTGGAGCTGTCGGACGAGCATGACGGCATCATCGAGCTGCCTTCGGGTGAGGTTGGTGATCAGTTCGTAGACTGGCTGGCCGAGAATGACCCGTCCAAGATCGACCCGATGATCGAGATCGCGATCACCCCCAACCGCCCGGATGCGCTGGGCGTTGCAGGTATTGCACGCGATCTGGCTGCGCGCGGCGTTGGTACGTTGAAAGAGCGCGCCTACACACCGGTGCCGGGTGATTTCGACAGCCCGATCAAGGTGACGATTGATGAGGATACGCTGGACGGCGCGCCGCATTTCACCGGCCGTCTGATCAAGGGTGTCAAGAATGGCCCCAGCCCGCAGTGGTTGCAGGATCAGCTGAAGGCAATCGGGCTGCGTCCGATCTCGGCCTTGGTGGATATCACCAACTACATGACCTATGACCAGAACCGCCCGCTGCACGTGTTTGACGCGGACAAGGTGCAGGGCAACCTGCGCGTTCACCGCGCCAAGGGTGGCGAGAAGCTGGTGGCGCTGGATGAAAAAGAATACACGCTGCAGCCCGGCATGATGGTGATCTCGGACGACAAAGGGCCTGAGTCCATTGCCGGTATCATGGGCGGTGAGGAAACCGGCTGCACTGAGGAGACTGTGAACGTTTTCCTCGAGAGTGCGTTCTGGGATCACGTACAGATCGCGCTGACCGGTCGTGCGCTCAAGATCAACTCGGACGCACGTTATCGGTTCGAACGTGGGATCGACCCGGAATACACGCTGGAAGGGTTGGAACAGGCGACGCAGATGATCCTCGATCTCTGCGGCGGTGAGGTGTCCAAAGTGGTTGAGGCCGGCAAGGCTCCGAACCATGCGCGCGCCTACAAACTGGATGCGGCACGCGTGCAGTCTCTGGTCGGGATGGATATTCCCGAAAGCGAGCAGCGCCAGACTCTGACGCGTCTGGGCTTCCGGCTGGAAGGCGAGATGGCGCATGTGCCTAGCTGGCGTCCCGATGTCATGGGTGAAGCCGATCTGGTGGAAGAGGTCGCGCGGATCGCATCCTTGACCAAGTTGCAGGGCAAGCCCTTGCCGCGCGTGACCGATGGTATCCCGAAACCCGTAATGACCCCGACACAGCGTCGTCAGTCGATGGCGCGGCGTACCTGTGCGGCGTTGGGCTACAACGAATGCGTCTCATATACCTTTATTGATCAGGCCTCGGCTGCGCTGTTTGGCGGCGGTGACGATGCAACGCGTCTGGAAAACCCGATCTCGTCCGAGATGAGCCATATGCGCCCGGATCTGCTGCCCAGCCTGCTGCAAGCGGCGGCGCGCAATCAGGCGCGCGGCTATGCTGACGTGGCCCTGTTTGAGGTCGGCCCGGTTTTCCATGACGGTGAGCCCGGCGATCAGAAAACCCAGATTTCCGGCCTGCTGGTTGGCCGCAACGGTCCTAAAGACGTCCACGGAGCGTCCCGGCCGGTTGATCTTTTTGATGCCAAAGCGGATGCCGAGGCGGTTCTGGCCGCAATCGGCGCACCCGCCAAGGTTCAGATTTTGCGCGACGGTGACGCCTGGTGGCATCCGGGTCGTCACGGCAAGATCTGCCTCGGCCCGAAAAAGGTTCTGGGCGTGTTCGGGGAGTTGCACCCACGCATCCTGCAGGCGATGGATATCAAAGGTCCGGCGATGGCGTTCACCATCTGGCCGGATGAGGTGCCGCTGCCGCGCAAATCTGGCGCAACCCGCGCCGCGCTGGAACTGCGCGATCTGCAAGCGGTCGAGCGTGACTTTGCCTTTGTGGTCGATGACACCGTCGAAGCTCTGACCTTGGTGAATGCTGCGGCAGGGGCCGACAAGGCCCTGATCGAAGACGTTCGCGTGTTTGATGAGTTCATCGGCGGCAGCCTTGGTGAGGGCAAGAAATCTCTGGCCATTACCGTGCGTTTGCAGCCAAAAGATGCGACGTTGAAGGAAAAGGATATCGAGGCGGTGGCTGAGAAGATCATTGCCAAGGTTTCGAAAGCCACAGGCGGCGTTTTGCGCGGCTAAGGATGATCCACCCTCGGTCAGAAGATTTTTAGAAAGATGAAGGGGCGAATGCGCCCCTTTTTCATGGGAGGAAACGCAAGATGTTGAAAGTCTATTTGTCTGGTGAAATTCACACCGATTGGCGGGAGCAGATCATTTCAGGGGCTGAGGGATTGGATGTTTCATTCAGCAGCCCGGTAACCGATCACGCGGCCAGTGATGATTGCGGTGTGGCTGTTTTGGGCGCAGAGCCGAACAAGTACTGGCACGACCACAAGGGTGCGATGGTGAATGCGATCCGGACGCGCAAGGGGATTTCGGATGCGGATGTGGTGGTTGTCCGGTTTGGTGACAAATACAAGCAGTGGAACGCGGCCTTTGACGCGGGCTATGCGGCTGCGTTGGGCAAGTCGATCATTGTACTGCACGGCCCCGATCATCAGCACGCGTTGAAAGAGGTTGATGCCGCCGCGCTGGCCGTCGCGGAGGACCCACGCCAGGTGGTGGAAATCCTGCGCTATGTTCTGACTGGCGCGCTACCGGGCTAGGTTGCGAAAAGGGCTTGCACGCCTAGATAGTCGCAAGCCCCTATCGGGTTAGTCGCGGGCAGGTGTCACCAGACCTTTTTGAACGGCGGGGCGGTCAAGGAACCGATCCAGATAGGCCGTAAGATTGGCGTGATCATCCCAGCCGACGACCTCTTTGGCGCCATAGAAATCCAGCCCGCGCAGCCAGGGCGCGATGGCCATATCGGCGATCGAGTAGTCTCCGGCGATCCAGTCCTGACCCTCGAGTTCCTGGTTCAGGACGTTGAGCAGGCGCTTGGCTTCGTTGATATAGCGCTCGCGCGGGCGGGGGTCTTCGATCTCGCTGCCGGCGAATTTGTAGAAAAAGCCCAATTGTCCAAGCATCGGCCCAAGGCCCCCCATCTGGAACATCAGCCATTGGGTGATGCGATGCTTGTCAGTGGCGGATTGGCCGATGAACTGCCCGGTTTTCTCGGCTAGATAGAGCAGGATCGCGCCGCTTTCGAACACGCCAATAGGGGTGCCATCCGGGCCATTGGGGTCAATGATCGCGGGGATCTTGTTGTTGGGGTTCAACGACAGAAATTCGGGGCTTTTGACATCGGCATCGGCAAGGGTGACCTTGTGTGCCTCATAAGGCAGGCCGGTTTCTTCCAACATGATCGAGGCTTTGACCCCGTTGGGTGTCGGGAAAGAATAAAGCTGAAGGCGATCGGGGTGTTGCGGCGGCCATTTGGCCATGATCGGGAATGAGGCAGTGTCCAGCATGCGAAAGCTCCTGTTCGGGCGGTTCCGTTCGAGTTAGGCATGGAGTCGTGTATTTGTCAGCCCCCCAAGCTGTGCGGTGTAGGTCATCGGTTGTTTGCTGGCGAACAATGGGGAAAACCGCCGCAACTCGCACCTAGACCGAATTGCGTTTTTCACTCACAATTCAGCGAGTCCCGCGCGAAAGCCGCGGGATTGGTGATTAAGAAAGGATACGCGCGTGGATGAAGTTGCAACGCAGGTGGGTGCTTATGCGCCCCTGATCATGAGCGCAGTAAAGGCGCTGATCGTGCTGATTTTGGGGTGGATCGTCGCCGGAGCAATCGGTGGCATGGTGCGGCGCCGCATCAACTCGACCCCGCAGATCGACCCGACACTGGGAAATTTCGTGGCCAGCCTTGTAAAATGGGTGATCCTGGCGATAGTTCTGGTCGCTGTTCTCGGGATTTTCGGGATTGAGGCGACAAGCATCGTTGCCATTCTGGGCGCGGCTTCGCTGGCGATTGGTCTGGCACTGCAGGGGACGCTCAGTGATCTGGCGGCTGGTGTGATGCTGGTGGTATTTCGGCCGTATAAACTGGGTCAGTTCGTCGATATCGGTGGGACAGCAGGGACAGTGAAAGACCTGAATCTGTTCACGACCGAGTTGGTGACGCCGGACAATGTACAGATCATCGTGCCAAACGGGCAGTCCTGGGGTTCGATCATCACCAACTACTCGGCGCATGACACGCGCCGCGTGGATCTGGTGTTCGGGATCGATTACGGCGACAGCGCAGATGAAGCGATGAAGATCATTCTGGACGTGGCGAACGCGGATGCGCGTATTCACAAAGACCCGGAACCCTGGGTACGTGTGACAAACCTGGGCGACAGTTCGGTCGATCTGACGGCGCGTCTATGGTGCGCAGCGGCGGACTATTGGGATGTGAAGTTCGAACTGACCAAAGCCGTGAAAGAAGCGTTCGATGCGAAGGGTGTTTCGATCCCCTATCCGCATTCGGTAGAGATCCAGAAGCAAGGCTGAACACTCCCGCCCGTCGATTGGGCATTGGAAATGCCCTCCTCCCGTTGGGCCAAGCGCCGCACATTCGTGCGGCGCTTTCGTTTTGGTGGATAGGGTATTTCAAGGGCCAACCGCGCCGCGCCGACAGGCGCGGCGCCATGCCCAACGCTGTAAAGCGCCTTTTGATAAAGGGCGCTTTCAGGGGCGGGAGTTCTTACGACTTGATCACCACGTTGGGCGAGACGACGTCGATGCCAAGCGCTTTGCCAACGGCGTAGTAAGTCAGTTGTCCGGCGTGAACGTTCAGACCTGCCAACAGGTGCGGGTCGTCCTGACAGGCTTGTTTCCAACCTTTGTCGGCCAGTGCCAGCATGAACGGCATCGTCGCGTTGCCCAAGGCGATGGTCGAGGTCCGTGCCACGGCACCCGGCATGTTGGCCACGCAATAGTGCATCACGCCGTCGACTTCGTAGATCGGGTCGGCATGGGTTGTCGCGCGCGAGGTTTCAAAGCAGCCGCCCTGATCAATGGCCACGTCCACCAGCACCGCACCGGGTTTCATGGTCGACAGCTGCTCGCGCGTGATCAGTTTGGGGGCTGCCGCGCCGGGGATCAGAACCGCGCCGATCACCATATCGGCGTCCTGGATTAGTTCAGCCGTTGCACCTGCAGTCGAGTACTGGTTCTTGAACTGGCCGCCGAACACGTCGTCCAGATAGCGCAGCCGCGGCAGTGAGCGGTCAAGCACCGTCACATCGGCGCCCATACCAGCAGCGATCTTGGCTGCGTGGGTCCCAACGACCCCGCCGCCAATTACGACGACCTTGGCCGGTCCAACGCCAGGAACGCCGCCCATCAGCACGCCTCGGCCACCGTTGGCCTTCTGCAGGGTCCAAGACCCGACCTGAGGTGCCAAACGGCCCGCAACCTCGGACATCGGTGCCAGCAGAGGCAGACCGCCGTTTGCGTCCGTGACAGTTTCATAGGCGATTGCGGTGCAGCCTGATTCCAGCAGGTCGTTGGTCTGGTCCGGGTCCGGAGCCAGGTGCAGGTAGGTGAACAGCAATTGGTTCTCGCGCAGCATCTTGCGCTCACCGGCCTGAGGTTCCTTGACCTTCACGATCATGTCGGCCGTTGCAAAGACCTCTTCTGCGGTGTCCACGATGCCCGCGCCAGCAGCGATATAGGCGGCATCGTCAAAACCTGCGCCAATGCCGGCACCAGATTCGATCAGCACTTCGTGGCCACGTGCAACCGCTTCCTGCGCGGCGTTTGGCGTCATCCCGACGCGGAATTCCTGGGGTTTGATTTCCTTGGGGCAACCGATTTTCATCTGTACCGTCTCCGTTCATAAACTGCTCAAATTATGTGCAATTATGGGCGCAATATTTGTGAAACTAGGTGGGGCTTTGTGTTTTATGTTCGAAGAATCTCGCATAAACTGACAAAACCTCGCAAAGGATTTGCAGCAATGACCCTCGATACGACAGATCGTAAGATTCTTTCAGCCTTGCAGCGCAACGGTCGGATGTCTAATGCCGAACTGTCAGAGCAGGTGAATCTGTCCCCCTCGGCCTGCCATCGCCGGGTGCAACGGCTTGAGGCCGACGGCTATATTCGCAACTACGTGGCTTTGCTGGATGCGCGCAAGATGAATGTGCCAACTACTGTCTTTGTCGAGATCACATTGCAAGGTCAGGCCGAAGAGGTTCTGGACGCGTTCGAAAAGGCGGTTTCGCGCATCCCGGACGTTCTGGAATGCCACCTGATGGCCGGAACCGCCGACTACATCCTGAAAGTGGTGGCCGAAGATACCGAGGATTTCGCCCGGATCCACCGTCAATACCTGTCACGGCTGCCCAAGGTGGCGCAGATGCAAAGCTCTTTCGCGTTGCGCACGGTGTTCAAAACAACCGCTCTACCGGTTTGAACGGCGCCTATTTTCTGCGCGCAGAAAGGCAAAGGACTGCCTTGCGTCAATTCTACGGCTTGTATCCCCGGGGCGGGGCGTCCAAAATTGAGACGACGAGACCCTCGCGCTGCACCTCCCCATGATCCCGGCAGCGCGATGTCATCAATTCATCTGATGACATCAGGCGGTTACACAAACCTGCCAGGGTGGGAACCCGAAGAATAGTAAGGAGTTGACCTTGGCCTACGAAAACGATGGCGCCCCCAAAGACTGGTTGGAGGCTGAGCTGGAAGATACGCTGGATGAGGATTTCGAGATCGAATTCAGCGAGCCGATGCTGTCGATGGAAGTTCGCAAAATCTATCGGGAACAGCATCCGGACATGCTGGACCGAAAGGTCTATTTCCGAAACCTGCTGCGTCTTCAGGCCGAGTTGATCAAGGTACAGGACTGGGTTCAGCACACCGGTGCCAAGGTTTGTATCCTGTTCGAAGGCCGCGACAGTGCGGGCAAGGGTGGCGTGATCAAGCGGATCACTCAGCGCCTCAATCCGCGCGTGGCGCGGGTGGTGGCTCTGCCAGCCCCCAGCCGCCGGGAACAAAGCCAGTGGTATTTCCAGCGCTACGTGCCGCACCTGCCTGCGGCCGGTGAGATCGTTCTGTTCGATCGCTCCTGGTACAACCGTGCAGGCGTGGAACGGGTGATGGGCTTTGCGACCGAGGATCAGGTCGAACAGTTCTTTCAGGACGTTCCGGAATTCGAACGTATGTTGGCGCGCTCGGGGATCATCTTGCTGAAATACTGGTTCTCGATCACGGATGAAGAACAGCAGTTGCGATTCCTCATGCGCATCCATGATCCGATGAAACAGTGGAAGCTGTCGCCTATGGACCTGGAATCCCGCATCCGCTGGGAATCCTACACCAAGGCGAAGGAGGACATGTTCTTCCGCACCAATATCCCCGAGGCGCCGTGGTACATTGTCGAAGGCAATGACAAGAAACGCGAGCGTCTGAACTGTATCGAGCATCTTCTGACCAAGATCCCCTATACGGATGTTCCGCATGAGAGGGTTAATCTGCCCGATCGCCGCTACAATCCGGACTACGAACGCCGCGTTCTGCCCGACGAGCTGCACGTGCCCAAGATCTACTGATTGCTCTGTGAAGATGCGAGGCAGCGGACTGCCTCGCATCAGGATAGGCCGTCAGGCGACGTCCATCATGCAATCGAAATTGAAGAAGTTGACGAAGAAGACGTCTCCGGAATCGTCTGATGCCATGTCGGGACAGGACGTGTCATCCGGGGTTGGGTCCATATCGTCGACCATCACCAGGTCCATGTCATCCTCGGGTTCGTCTGGTGTCATGGCATCGTCATTCCAGGCGAATTGATCCAACTGCGTCTGTAGCTGTTGAATGAAGGCCTCAATTTCGGCGAGGAAAGCTGCGACGTCGAAACAACCGCTATCAGGGTCCTCGGTCTCGGCAACGTCTGTTTCGGGCTGTTCCGGTTCCGGGTCTTCGGTTTCGGTGACATCGGTGTCGGGCTGCTCGGGTTCCGGGTCTTCGGTTTCGGTGACGTCGGTTTCGGGCTGCTCGGGTTCCGGGTCTTCGGTTTCGGTGACGTCGGTTTCGGGCTGCTCGGGTTCCGGGTCCTCGGTTTCGGTGACGACGGTTTCGGGCTGCTCGGGTTCCGGGTCTTCGGTTTCGGTGACGTCGGTTACCGGTTGTTCCGGAGTCGGGTCTTCGGTTTCGGTCACATCTGTTTCCGGTTCCTCGGGCACCGGATCCTCAGCCGGGGGAGGCGTCTGCGCGGTGTCGTCGCTGTCTAGCATGACTTCTGCCTCAGTGGTGGCAAAGTTCTGTGTCACCATGACCGCGTCAAAGCCCTGCATGTCGCCGGTTTCAACGCCGATCCCGATATACTTGAAATCGGGGTTCAGAATGTTGGCTCGGTGGCCAGGGCTGTTCATCAGGTTCTCATGCAGTTGCGCGACATCATCGCTGATGCCTGGGGCGCCGCGCTCGGATTGCCAGGCGATATTCTCGCCCGTGCGCCAGCTGCCTTCCAGATCGAAACCGGCCGACTGCATGCGCTGGGTCGCGCTGGAGCCGCCCGATCCGGTGTGGCTGAACCGGTCCGTGTTCAGCATCCAGGCGCTGTGGTCTTCTGATGACTCGTTAAGCTGTCTTTCAAGTTGCAGGGGGTCCAGACCGCGGGATGTGCGCTCTTGGTTGATGAGCGCCAGCATCTCTCGTTCTACTTCACTTGCTGTAGACATTTTTGCCTCCGTTTTATGTTTTGTCTGAGTGGACGGACCCAGTTATCGGGGCCATCAAAGACATGAACAGAGAGGCGATGAAAATCGGCGCTTTTCGGCGGGTCGGTGCAGTCGGACGCAGATTCGCTGCGCTGGAAAACGCCGAGAAAGAGGCGAGACTAAGGCTCGGCGAGTTATCGCACTGGTTGTGTAAGGCGTTTTGCGTTTTCATTGGTGGCGAAATTTTCGAAAAACGCGTTCGCCCGCAGGGTGAGGCAGCGTATTTCGATTCAATACAAACGCAAAGCGATCCGGGGCGCAGGCAAAAAACGCACTTAGAAACGACAAACCCCCGGGCGATGCCTCGGGGGTCGTCAAATAGTGTCATCCAAAGCTGGACGAGCGGGGTTCTGGATTTCGCGCAGCTTGGCCCGAAAACCGGTTCCCACTTTTCGGGCTGCGCTTAGAGCAAACCTTCGCGCTGTGCTTTCTTACGTGCCAGTTTACGGGCACGGCGGATCGCTTCAGCTTTCTCGCGCGCTTTTTTCTCGGACGGTTTCTCGAAATGTTGCTTCAGCTTCATTTCACGGAACACGCCTTCGCGCTGCAGCTTTTTCTTCAGGGCACGAAGCGCCTGATCGACGTTATTGTCGCGAACACTAACCTGCATGTGGTTGTCACCACCTTTCTAGATAGAGTTGCAAGGAAATTGCAGGAGTTGGCCGTATAGCAAAGCCGCTCTATCTTGTCTAGTACTGTGCCCAAGCACCGGAGAACCGCCATGACCGTCACTTATGAAGACACCAAACAACAGCTGTTGGACGCGATATTGATGCATGTTCCGTTCGATGGCTGGTCCGAGGCCAGTTTTCGCGCGGCCGTTGTAGATTGCGATCTGGATGACGGTCTGGCCCGTGCGATCTGCCCGCGCGGCGCGGTCGATCTGGCGCTGGCCTATCACGCGCGGGGCGATCAGGTCATGCTGGACAGGATCAAGTCCACTGACATGAGCGAGCTGAAGTTCCGCGAAAAGGTTGCTGCTGCCGTGCGGTTCCGGCTTGAGGCGGTCGAGGACAAGGAACTGGTGCGCCGGGGTATGACCCTGTTTTCACTACCCAGCCACGCAGCAGACGGGGCCAAGGCCGTTTGGGGCACTTGCGATCTGATTTGGGACGCGCTGGGTGATACGTCTGATGATGTGAACTGGTACACCAAGCGCGCCACCCTGTCGGGGGTCTATTCATCGACGCTGCTGTTCTGGCTGGGGGATGATTCGCCGGATCACCAGAACAGTTGGGCGTTTCTGGACCGCCGGATCGAAAACGTGATGCAGTTCGAAAAGCTCAAAGCGCAGGTGAACGGCAACCCGCTGTTCAAGCCCTTGCTGGCCGTTCCCAATTGGTTTGCAGCTCAGGTGAAACCTCCGATGAAGATGCGGGCTGATTTGCCGGGGATGCTGAACCCGCGCAAGTAAGCATCTGGGCCTTTGCTTTTTGGCCTGCTAGGCATTGGGCAAAGGAGATTTGCCCATGACTTCGCCCGAGACCCAGACAATGCGTGCCATCGAAATCACCGAACCCGGCGGCCCTGATGTCCTGCAACTGACCGAACGACCGATGCCCGAACCGGCGGCCGGTCAGGTCGTGTTGAAAGTGGCCTATGCTGGCGTGAACCGACCGGATGCACTGCAGCGCGCGGGGGCCTATGATCCGCCTCCCGGTGCAAGCGATCTGCCGGGGCTTGAGGCGTCGGGCGAAGTGGTTGCCCTTGGCGCGGGTGTTGAGGGGCTCTCGATCGGTGACAAAGTCTGCGCGCTGCTTCCGGGCGGCGGATATGCTGAATATGTCGCCACGCCCGCGGCGCATTGCCTGCCCGTCCCCGATGGCATGGACATGAAACAGGCCGCCTGCCTGCCCGAGACCTTTTTCACCGTATGGTCGAATGTCTTCACACGCGGAGGTCTGAAAGCGGGTGAGCGGTTCCTTGTCCATGGTGGCTCCAGCGGTATCGGGACGACGGCGATTCAACTGGCGAACGCGTTTGGCGCGCGCGTCTTTGCGACGGCGGGCTCGGCTGAGAAATGCGAGGCCTGCGTGAACTTGGGGGCCGAAAAAGCGATCAACTACCGGGATGAGGATTTTGTCGGGGTCATGCGGGCCGAAGGGGGCGCGAACCTGATCCTCGATATGGTTGGTGGCGACTATATCCCGCGCAACGTGAAAGCGCTGGCCGAGGATGGACGTCTTGTCCAGATTGCCTTTTTGCAAGGTCCCGTGGCCGAGCTGAACTTTGCCCTGATGATGGTAAAACGCCTGACGCTGACCGGCAGCACCCTGCGGCCGCAAAGCGATCTGGCCAAGGCAAAGATCGCTCAGGACCTGCACGAGGCCGTCTGGCCGCTGCTCTCTGCAGGCAAGGTCGCGCCGGTGATGCACAGCGAATTCCCTCTGGCCGAGGCTGCGGCGGCGCACGCGCTCATGGAAAGCTCGCAGCATATTGGCAAGATCGTCCTGAACGTTGCGGGCTAAACGCCCTTTTGGGTCACGCAACGGCGCGCCGGTATAGGTGCCATGTTGCGTGGCCCAAGACGGGCATTACGATGATCAGCCCCAGCATCATCGGGATCGCGCCCAGCACCAGCAGGGTCGCGACGATAAATCCCCAACCCATGATGACACCCGGATTGTGGCGCAGCACCCGAACGGATGTCACAACGGCCACGGGCAGCCCTACCTTGCGATCCAGCAGAAGCGGGAAGCTGACTACGCTGACTGCCAGCGCAATCAGCGCGAAAAAGAACCCCGCAGCGGTACCGAAGATGACCATTATCCACCCCGCACCGGTTGTCAGAACCTCGGTCGCAAATGCGCCCAGCGAGGCGGGCGGTTCGGGGCCGAGCGTCTGCGCATAGACGCTTTGCGCGACCATCAGCCAGACAAGTAGCAGCAGGACCAGATAGAACCCAAGCGCCAGGATGGACCCGAAGGAGGGCGATCGGAATACGCCGAACGCGTCCAGCCAATGGACCTCTCCGCCTTGTTCGCGCTTGCGGCTGATTTCATAAAGACCAACGGCTGCGATTGGGCCGATCAGGGCAAAGCCTGCGATAAGGGGGGCCAGCAACGGCACCATATCCATGTTCATTGCAAAGCCCACCATCAACAGCCCGGAGATGGGGTAGATCAGCACGATAAAGATCGCATCCGCGCGGGTTTCCAGAAAGTCGGCGTATCCGGCCCTCAGGCAGTATTTCAGATCATTGAATGTGAGTGTCTGCACCATGGGCAGGTGGCGCACGTCCGAACTGCCCAAGCGCGAGACGCTTTCCGAGACGTGATCGCTGGTTGCTCCAAGGCTTTGGGCCGCCCAGCTGATCGGATTACCGATAGTTTTTGCCATTTTGTTCCCTTCCTTGGCGAGTGGTGCGCCGCAGAATGGATCCGGCTGAGGGTTGCCCGTGGCCGGATCAGCCGGCAACGCCTGCGTTCAGTATAGCACAGTTCTGGAGATTCCCGAATTGCCGCCACCGCATCGCCCGGATTGTCTTGCCGCGCAGGCGTGTTAGCTTGGGCTCATAGCGTTTCGGGTTAATCCTGAGACACGAATACCCTGCCACGCTTTCAGCGTTCTCGGGACATTCGTGTCACGTGATGTTTCAGGTAAAACCCGAAACGCTTTAGGCAAGAGGAGGTCAGAATGCAGCAAACTGCGCGTACAATCGTCATTGAGGAATTCGGCGGGCCTGAGGTCCTGCAGATCAAGGACCAGCCTTTGGGCGAACCCGGTCCCGGTGAGGTTCGCATTCGCCATGAGGCGTGTGGCTTGAATTTCATTGATGTCTATCAACGAACGGGCCTCTATCCTCTTGAATTGCCGCATGCGTTGGGCATGGAGGCTGCGGGCGTGATCGAGGCTGTCGGCGAAGGCGTGACGCATTTGCAGCCGGGCCAACGCGCAGCCTATGCCAGCGCCCCGTCCGGCGCCTATTGCGAGGCGCGGGTGATGCCCGCGGCGCAGGTATGCCCGCTGCCGGATGGCATCCCCTCGGAAATTGCCGCCGGGATGATGTTAAAAGGTCTGACGGTCGAATACCTGTTCCATCGCACCACCCCTTTGAAACGCGGCGACACGGTTCTGTTTCACGCCGCTGCAGGCGGTGTCGGGCTGATCGCCTGCCAATGGGCGAAATCCGAGGGCATCAAGCTGATCGGAACCGCGGGAACGGATGAGAAATGCAGCCTGGCGCAATTCAACGGCGCGGCCCATTGCATCAACTACCGGACCGAGAACTTCGCCGAACGCGTGGCCGAACTGACCGGCGGCAAAGGTGTCGATGTGGTCATGGATTCCGTTGGGGCCGATACGTTTGACGGCTCATTGGACTGCCTGAAGCCTTTGGGGATGATGATATCCTTCGGCAATGCATCCGGGCCGGTGCCGCCGGTGAATATCGGCATTCTCGGGCAGAAAGGCTCGCTCAAGATCACCCGGCCGACGCTGTTCACGCATATTGCTGATCACGCGGTCTGTCAGGCGATGGCGCGGCGGTTGTTTGGCAAGGTGCGGGGCGGAGAGGTCAAGATCCATATCGACCAGCGCTTCCCTCTCGATCAGATTGCCGAGGCGCACCGCGTGCTAGAGGCGCGGCAAACCACCGGCAGCACAATTCTGGACCTATGAACGCGAAGACCCGGCGCAGGACGCCGGGTCTATCCTAGAAAAAAACAGAAAGATCAGAAGCGGTAGGCCGCCCGGATCTGCAGGGTTGTAGCATCAACATCCACACTGGACGAGTTGAAGTTGTCAAACTCGTGATACAGCAGCTCGCCTGCGAGGCTGACATTTGGGGCGATGATCTGTTCATAGCCTGCGCCGATGAACCAGCCGTTGTCGCTACCCAGATTGTCGGTGCCCGCATCCGCATAGCCGCCAACACCGTAAAGAAGACCCTGAGGGTTCACCTTGTAGCCCGCGCGCGCTTTGATGCGCCAGACATCCTCGACCGTTGCGGGGCCGAGGTCGACATTGGTCCAGTCATAGTCAAAGCCGCCGCCTACGACCCAGTCGCCCAAGTCATAGTCGTATCCAAGGATGATACCACCAATTGCAGCATCGCCATCAATACCAGAAACATTGGTATCCACGTCGATATAGCCCAACTGGAGGCCGCCATAGAACCCTGTCCAGTTGCCCGAGGATTGGGCCGTGGCGGCCCCAGCTGCAAGGGTAGAAGCCGCTGTCACAAGTGCCAATCTGCCTATCATGTCTTGATCCTTTCACTCCAAATAATCGCGCGCCAATCTGTGGGGTTGGCTGCGCATATGCATACTCAAATACGGCCCTGCCTTAGGACCGGATCATCGTTTGTGGCATATTCCGTACTAGGTCTTGGATCGTTCAGGCCGTTTGGCCCGGTGTTCGCCCGTTAAATCCGGGCTTGTCTCAATAAGATAGTTAGTGTTTTCAAAGCTTCAAATAAAATGCGGCGGCAGATCACTCTGCCGCCGACGCGTGCTGTCAATTTCAGCGGATTATTGCTGCAGTTCAGCCGGGCTTTTTTCTGCGATGGTTTCCCAGTTGGTGCTGGCTTGTTCGATGAAGCCAGGGATGTCGCCTTCCCAACGTTCCTGAATGTCCTGCGACAGGTTCAGGTACAGTTTGTTGTCAACGATTTTCCAGTGGTTCGGGTCACCGTCGAACTTGAAGCCCATGGCCGCACCGAAGGCGCAGTAGCCGCCATATGCGGGCAGGTAGGCCTCGGGGTTGGCTTCAAATGCCACTTTGTTTTCTTCCGACGAGAAGCGGTACAGCGCTTCATTGTGCAGAGCGGTAATGCGGTAGTCGCCTTTGGTCGCTTCGCCAGCAGAGAAATAAGCAACCGGGTCGTAACCTTGCATCGCCAGACCGGTCGAGCTTGCGTTGAGTTCAACACCAGCCGCCAGGGTCGAAGTGGCCAGAGCAACAGACAGGGCAACGCCGCTGATAAGGGATTTAAACGTGTTCATAGCTTCACCTTTCGTGAAAGGGCCTTGCGACCTCGCCTGAATTGCGATTTGCGGACCCGAGAGTTTGTCTAGTGAGACCGGTAATTGGCCGCCACGGAATGCAGATGGGAGGTGACATGATCACGTTCAAAACAATGAATTGTGATTGTGCTGAGGCGCAGAGGTGCTGTGCAAATATGCGGAATATCAGTCAGATATCCGGGATCAGCGCCAACACGAAATCAACCACCTTGCGGGCGGGCATTTCACAGGGGCGCAGCAATGCGCCGCTGTTCCGCGTCTGATAGAGGTTCAGGCTGATGTAATCCGTCCCGCCCAGTTCATGCGCGACCAGTTTGTGAGATTTACCCCCGGCCAGAACCTGCCGCGACACGACATAGCGTCTGGCGTCCGCCCGGCCAGTGAAGGTACCGGTGGGCAGTGCGAAAAATGCTGTCAGAAAGTCGTCTGTGACGGTCACGATTTCCCGATTTTCGGCTCGGTCCGGGATTTGATGCGCGCCACGTTGTCCTTGTGGCGCCAATAGATCAGGAAGGTCAGGGCAATTCCGAGGATGAATGTCGTGCCGTCCGTCAGAGTAATGATCCAGGTGGTCGACAAGGCGGCAGCGGCCAGCGCTCCGGCCGAGGACATCCGCCAGATCGCGACGGAGACCAGCCAGGTCAGACAGCAAGCGACGCCGACGCGCCAGTCCAGCGCCAGCCAAAGGCCGATGAAGGTTGCAACGCCCTTACCGCCCTTGAAGGCAAGCCAAACAGGCAGGCAGTGGCCGAGAAAGGCCATCAGGGCGGCAATCTGCGCGGCGTCCTCACCTGCGTAGGCGCGCGCCAAAAGGACCGCCAGCGCCCCTTTGCCGCCATCCAGCAGCAGGGTCAGTGCGGCGGCGGGTTTGCTGCCGGTGCGCAGAACATTTGTTGCGCCGATATTGCCCGATCCGATCTGCCGCAGATTGCCCAACCCCATGACGCGCGCGATGATCAGGCCAAAAGGGACCGAGCCGATCAGGTATCCCAAGGCCGCCCACAGGGCGAGTACGTTCATTGAGCTGTCGAACTCGGGCATCAGGTTCTCCGGTATACGTCTTTGCCGGCCACATAGGTTGCAAGGACCTTACCCTGCATACGCTGGCCGTCAAATGGTGTGTTCTGCGATTTCGATTTCAGGGCAAACCGGTCCAGCACAAAAGGCACATCCGGGTCGAACAGGACCAGATCCGCAGGCGCGCCCTGCGCCAGACGACCGCTTTCCAGCCCCAACCGCTTCGCCGGGTTCAGCGCCATGGCCCGGAACAGGGTCGGCAGGTCCAGTTGCCCCGCATGATAGAGGCGCAGGGCGGCGGGCAGGAAGGTTTCCAGAGCAACCGCGCCCGAGGCCGCCTCTTCAAACGGCAGGCGTTTGCTTTCTTCGTCCTGCGGCGTGTGCATCGAACTGATGATGTCGATCAGGCCAGTGCGCACCGCTTCGATCACGGCCTGCCGGTCGTCCTCGGACCGCAGGGGCGGTTTGACTTTGAAGAAAGTGCGATAGTCGGCCACGTCCAGCTCATTCAGGGTCAGATGGTGGATCGAGGTCCCGGCCGAGATGTCCAGTCCGTTGCGTTTGGCACGCTCTAGCGCAGGCAGGGCGCGGGAGGTGGTGATCTGGTCGGCGTGATAGGCGGCTCCGGTCATTTCCAGCAGGGCGATGTCGCGGTCCAGCCCCATCCGTTCCGCCATGGGTGAAACGGCGGGCAACCCGCGCAAAGCAGCAAACTTGCCGCTGGTGGCGGCGGCCCCGTGGCTCAGCCCCGGTTCCTGAGGGTGCGCGATGACCAGCGCGCCGCAGGATTTGGCGTAGGTCAGCGCGCGCGAAAACACCTTGGTGTTGGTAATGACGTGATCGCAATCGGTGAAGGCGACCGCGCCCGCGTCCTGCAGAAATCCGATCTCGGTCATCTCGCGTGCCTCACGCCCCTTGGTGAGGGCGGCCATGGGCAGAACGTTGACCGGCGTATCGGCCTGCGCGCGACGGGTGACAAATTCAAGACTTTCCGGTGTGTCGATGGCGGGTGTTGTATCGGGGCGTGTGACCATGGTGGTCACCCCACCCGCCGCAGCCGCCAGCCCGGCGGATTTGTAGCTTTCCTTGTGCCGCTCACCCGGTTCGCAAACCTTGACGCCGATATCGACGATACCGGGGGCCAGGCAATTTCCGTCGCAGTCGATGGCCTCCCCTTCGATGGCCGGGGCGTCCCCATCCCCAAGCGCCACAATGCGCCCGTTCTCGGCGTGTAGCCAGCCCAGACTATCCGTGCCGGTTTCCGGGTTGATCAAGCGGGCATTGGTGAAAACGACAGAAGTCATGCTGAGGCCTCTCGGGCTTGGTTCAAAGCCGCCAAAGCGGCATCGGGGTCGGACAGGTATTCGAAGACAAGAAACAGGCGGCGTGAAAACACCACGTTCTGACCGCTGCGATGGTAGTTCAAAGCGTGGTCGATAGGGACGTGTTTGGGCTTGAAGATCTTGCTGATCCACCATGCGTTGCGGGTGGTCACCACATAGATCCGACACGTGCGCAACAGGTGGTCGTACCACATGATGAATGCAACGAAACCCGTGCACCCGATCAGTTCCCAATAGTCGCGCAGCGTATCGGCGAACCACGGGCTGGCCAGCCATGCCAGACCGAGGCTCAGGATCAGAAGCCGGTAGGCCCATCCTGCATGAGGCGGGAAATACCCCTGATCCGGTTGCCCGGTCCAAAGGACCTCTTCGCCCTCGGGGATATGGGTTCGCCACCACCGGCCGCTCATCCCGCGGCCCTTTCGATGGCGGCCTTGGTGGCAGCGGGGTTCGCCTGATATTTGATAAGGTGCTTGTCACCGCCCCGTGTCACAACCTGAACAAAGCTGCCCATTGTATTGACGGCTTCGATCTGGGTCAGCGCGACGACCCGAGGGCCGGGGCCAGTGAGGGTGGTGTCAGACAATTCCCACGTATTGTTCAGCTCTTCCGAGGCCAGATACCAGGCGCGAAACCCGATGGCGGCCAGCCCGGCTGGCGCGCCGGTCCAGACATAGGGGTTGCCGATCAACCACAGCACCAGCATCGCACCCGCCATCGCAATAGCGGCGAGGATCAGGTTGGTCTGGATATAGGCGCGTTTGTCCGGGGTGAAGGTTACAGGATCAGCCATAGGGCACCTCCGATAACGAGCAGGGCGATTATCGCCATCAGGGCCGATCCGACACGGCGAGGGGCATCATTGTCGGGGGGTGTCTGCGGGGCCGAGAAAGGCTTGGCGCTTTCTGTTTCAATCGCACCGCCGGTCCAGTTCGTGGCCTCTTCGGTGAACAGACCCAGCAAATGCAGGCGAGGATCGGGGTTCAGCTGTGCCGCGCGCCCACCAAAGGCCGCGCTGCGCACGACCATGACCCAGCCTTCGACGGCGTCCAGCATCGCGCGATCCAATTGGTCCTCGGACACCCCACCGCCCTCATGCAGATAGCCATAAAGCCCCAGGTCTTCGAGGTCGGAGACCGGGAAAATATCGATCTGATCGGGGTCCAGACCATCGACACCCAGAACCTGATTGGCCGCGCCGGGTTCGCGCAGGAACTTCGCTTCTTCCGGGCGCATGTCCAGTGCGAACAGGCGGATCACGCCGTGTTCATGGGGGGCGACGGTCAGTTCGCTCATGCGACCTCGCGCAGGTTGCGGGCCAGAAGCTCCATCGCGGCCATGCGGACGGCGACGCCCATTTCAACCTGTTCCTGAATGACGGATCGGTTGATGTCGTCGGCCAGCGTACCGTCGATCTCAACCCCGCGGTTCATCGGTCCGGGGTGCATGACGATGGCATCGGGCTTGGCCTGCGCCAGTTTGGCGATGTCCAGCCCGTAGCGGTGATAATATTCACGCTCTGAGGGGATGAAGCCGCCATCCATCCGCTCTTTCTGAAGGCGCAGCATCATGACCACGTCGACGTCTTTTAGGCCCTCGTTCATGTCGTCATAAATCTCGGCGCCGAACTCGGCAAATTGCGAGGGGACCAGAGTGGGCGGGCCGATCAGGCGGATGCGGTTCTCCATCTTGCCCAGCAGGATCAGGTTCGATCGCGCCACGCGGGAATGTGCAACGTCGCCGCAGATCGCGATGTTCAGGCGATGCAACCGGCCCTTGGCCCGGCGGATCGTCAGCGCGTCCAGCAAGGCCTGTGTCGGGTGTTCGTGCCGCCCGTCGCCTGCGTTCAGAACCGCGCAATTCACTTTTTGCGCCAGTAGATCCACGGCCCCGGAATGCGGATGCCGCACCACCAGCAGATCGGGATGCATCGCGTTCAGCGTCATGGCGGTGTCGATCAGCGTCTCGCCCTTTTTGATCGAGCTGGCCTGCATCGCCATATTCATCACGTCCGCGCCCAATCGCTTGCCCGCCAGTTCGAAACTGGCCTGCGTGCGGGTTGAGTTTTCGAAGAACATGTTGATCTGCGTCAGCCCCGACAGCACGTCCGAATGCTTGGTCGATTGCCGGTTCAGGTCGACGTATTTTTCGGCCAGATCCAGAATGGCGGTGATATCGGATTGCGACAGATGCTCGATGCCAAGAAGGTGACGATGGGCAAAACGCATGGCGGGCTCCTGTCTGACAATCGAGCCGCTTATAGAAAGCCGCGCGCGCAGAGGCAACCTAAAGCGTTTCGGGTTTTATCTGAATTACTCTGCGACACGAATGTGCCCCCGAACGCCGCAGGCGTGGCAGGGTATTCGTGTCTCAAGTTAAACGCGAAACGCTCTATGGTTCTGATCCTGAGGGCAGTTTTTCGCACCCGCCTTCGGGCAGGCATTGCTCGCCGGGTTTGCACCACTTGCCATAACCACAATCGATGGCCTTGATCGGAACGCACCCCTGATGTTCCGAGCATTTGAAGCCGGGGCGGCATTGCGATCCGGTTTCCTCGCACAAGAACCATCCGGGGCGCGAGCACCCGCCCCCCGGCAGGCACGACGACCCGCGCGCGCAGGTCAGGCCATCATCGCATATCTGCGGCGGGTCAAGGGCCTCGGGCAAGCTGGGGTTCAGGTCTGGTATGGTTTTTTCACATTGGCCACGCGCACTGCAAAAGCTGCCTGAGGGACAATCGAGGCTTGAGGTGCAGGCGTTTGCCCCAGCAGGCGCACATCGTGTGCCACCGGCGACGCAGCGCTCGAACGCGCCACAGCTGCGCCCGCCGCCGCAATAGGTTCCGCCCAAAGGGATGCAGTGACCATCAAAGCTGCACCTCTGCCCGCCCGAGCAGCACCGGCTGCCGCAGGCGAACTGACCCGCGCGGCATTGATCCGTCCCGCCAAGCAACTGGGCCGAGGCCGGTTCGGCACAAAGGGCAAACACCAGACCAACCAGAAGGAATCGCAGAAAAGACAGCATCACGCCCGCATGGTCGGTCTGTCCCGGTGCTTAGGCAAGGTCTATTCGCTTTCCCTCAGGCAAAAGCTGGTTAGATTGAGGGGCATGGAATCGGGCTTGGACTATCATACCGCAAAGGCGCTGCTGGAATGGCAGATCGAACTGGGCGCGACCGAGGCGATCGGGGACGCGCCGGTTGATCGCTATGCCTTGCCGGATACGACGCCCAAGGCGAAGAAGCCCGCAACGCCGCAAGCCGCGCCGGAAAAGCCCAAACAGGTTGATCCGGTGGCGATTGCCAAAGCTGCCGCCCAAGGCGCCGGATCCCTCGACCAGCTGCGCGCGGTGATGGAGGCGTTCGATCATTGTGAGTTGAAGCGCGGCGCGCGCCAGTTGGTCTTTGCCGATGGCACTCCGGGCGCGCGGGTGATGATCATTGGCGAGGCTCCGGGCCGGGATGAGGATCGCGAAGGCAAACCCTTTGTGGGTCGGGCCGGGCAACTATTGGACCGGATGTTGGCGGCGATTGATCTGGACCGGGCAAGGGATGTCTACATCACCAATGTTCTGCCCTGGCGTCCTCCGCAGAACCGTGACCCCAAACCAGAAGAGATCGGCATGCTGAAGCCGTTTCTGGAGCGTCACGTGGCGCTGGCCAAGCCCGAGGTGCTGGTGGTGATGGGCAATATCAGTTGTCAGGCGGTTTTGGGCAAACGCGGCATCACGCGCCTGCGCGGGAACTGGGATCAGGCGCTGGACCTGCCCGTCATCCCGATGTTCCACCCCGCCTACCTGCTGCGTCAGCCACTGATGAAACGGCAGGCCTGGGCGGATTTGCTCGACCTGAAGGCACGACTGGGGGCCGGGTGATGCGTATCCTGGCGTTCTCGGACCTGCACATGGCACGCAACCGGGCGGCTGATCTTGTGGCCGCCAGCGCCGATGCGGATTTGGTGGTTGGGGCCGGAGACTATTGCAACATGCGGCAGGGGCTGGATGAGGCGATGCAGATGCTCTCGGGTATTGCCGCACCGGTGGTTCTGGTCCCCGGCAATGCCGAAAGCGCGGCTGAATTGACGGACGCGGCCTCCGAGGGGGTCCATGTGCTGCACGGAACCGGGATGACGGTCGACGGGCTGCGCCTGTTTGGCTTGGGCTACGGCGTGCCGGTCACACCGTTTGGCGACTGGTCCTGCGACCTGAGCGAGGCCGAAGCAACTGAGATGCTGGACCGTTGCGATGGGGCGGATGTGCTGGTCGTTCACTCTCCGCCCAAAGGGTTTGGCGATACCACGTCACTGGGTATGTCCGTCGGATCGGTCGCCGTGCGCGATGCGGTGGAACGGCTTCAGCCGGAACTGGTCTTTTGTGGGCATATCCACGATAGCTGGGGCTATCGCGGTTCATTGGGTCGTTCAGAAATCGCCAATCTTGGCCCCAGGGCAAATTGGTTTGAGGTCGCGATATGATCGAAGCCGTTACCTTGCTGGCCTTTATCCCTGCCGCGATGGTGCTGAACTTCACACCCGGCGCGGATATGATGTTCTGCTTTGGTCAAGGCCTGAAATCCGGACCCCGACCTGCTCTGGTGGCAAGCGCTGGGATATCGCTGGGTCTGATGGTGCATGTCCTGCTGGCAGGGCTGGGCCTTGGGGCCTTGGTCAATTCGATGCCATGGCTGTTTGATGTCATCCGCTGGTTGGGTGTTGCTTATCTGCTGTACCTGGCCTGGAGCGCGATCCGCAACGGATCGGTCTCGACCGAAGGACCAGCAAGGCCAGCGCGCATGGCGTTTCGGGATGGGATGGTGGTGAATCTGACAAACCCCAAAGTCATCCTGTTCGTTCTGGCCTTTATCCCTCAGTTTGTTGATCCCGCTGCGGGCCAGATCCTTGGGCAATTTCTGATCTTTGGCGTGATCATCGCTTTGGGTGGTTTTGTCGTGAACGGATTGGTCGGCGTGTTCGCCGGAGGGGCCGGTCGGTTGCTGATCGGAAACCCGCGTGCCTCGCGCATCATGGGATGGGTGACAGGCGGGATTTTCTCCGCGCTCGCGCTGCGGCTTGCTATCATGGAAAGGGCCTGACACCTGATGTCACGTATCGACGAAACGATTGAGTTCATTCCCATCCGCATCGCGGTTCTGACCGTCTCGGATACGCGTTCGGTTGATGAGGATCGTTCGGGCCAGACATTGGTGGACCGCATCGAAAAGGCGGGGCACGTGGTTGCAGATCGCAAGATCATTCGGGACGAACGCGCCCAGATCGCCGATCAACTGCGCGCTTGGGTTGCGGATGACGGGATCGACGTGGTGATCTCGACCGGTGGCACCGGGCTGACCGGGCGGGACGTGACGGTCGAGGCGCATCGCGACGTCTATGAAAAAGAGATCGACGCCTTCGGGACCGTTTTCACCATCATCTCGATGGAAAAAATCGGAACCTCGGCTGTGCAGTCGCGCGCCACAGGCGGCGTGGCGGGCGGAACCTACCTGTTTGCACTTCCGGGCAGCCCCGGGGCGTGTAAGGACGCTTGGGACGGTATTCTCGAGAAACAGCTCGACTATCGCCACCGACCCTGCAATTTCGTGGAAATAATGCCCAGATTGGACGAACATCTGCGACGGAAGTAGACTGGTCGCACGTTCAACACCTTATAACCGCTTTGTGGCTTGGCATATTTCGTGCCTCCGCTACATTTTCCGCAGGGCAGCCCATTTGCAACCGGGATGAATAATAGATGCGTTTCTTAAGGCAGAGTCTGGTCGGTGTGTTTCTGGCGTCGCTGACGCTGGCCTTGCTGTTTGTCGCCATTCAGATCGTCACGGGGGCCGTGCAAGAGGTTCTGACCCGCGAGAATGAGCAACCCAAAGCGCGTGAGCGGGTCTTTGCGGTGACCGTTCGTCCGGCTGTTTTTGAGACCGTCACGCCCAACCTCGAAGCCTTCGGCGAGGTGCAAAGCCGTCGCCGTCTTGAGTTGCGCGCAGCGCTGGGCGGACGCGTGATCGCATTGGCGGATGATTTCGAGGATGGCGGCACTGTTACCACTGGTGAGGTTTTGGTCGAGCTTGATCCGGCGGATGCGCAATCGGCGCTGGATCGTGCCAAATCGGACGTTTTGGATGCCCAATTCGAAGAACGCGACGCCGAACGGTCATTGCTGCTGGCGCAGGATGAATTGAAATCGGCCGAGGCGCAGGCAGAGCTGCGCGAAAGGGCCCTGCAGCGCCAGCGCGATCTTGAATCTCGTGGCGTTGGGGCAACCGCCAGTGTGGAAGAGGCCGAATTGACTGCCGCTGCCGCTCAGCAATCGGTTCTGGCCCGCCGCATTGCGCTGGCGCAGGCAGAATCGCGGGTGGATCAGGCCACGACCCTGCTGGCCCGCGCGCGGATCGCGCAGGAAGCCGCCGAGCGTGACTTGCAGGACATGACCATCCGCGCCCGGTTCGGAGGCACTTTGACAGATGTCACACTGGTCGAAGGGCGTTTGGTTTCTGCAAATGAAAAGCTGGCCGAACTGGTGGACCCCAACGCGTTAGAGGTCGCTTTTCGCGTTTCAACCGCGCAATTTGTGCGCTTGTTGGACGAGGACGGAGAGCTGATCAGCGCCCCCGTCACCATCTCACTTGAGGTCACGGGAACTGACCTGACCGCGACGGGCCGGATCAGCCGCGACAGCGGCTCGGCGGGTGAGGGGCAGACCGGGCGGTTGATCTATGCGCGGCTCGAGGATGCATCGGGGTTCAAGCCCGGCGACTTCGTGACAGTGACGGTTCAGGAACAGCCCCTGGCGCAGGTCGTTCGCCTGCCCTCCTCGGTTCTGGGTGCTGCCGGAACGGTTCTGGTGCTGGGTGCGGATGATCGTCTTGAGGCCCTGCCTGTGCAGTTGATCCGCCGTCAGGGCGATGAGGTGCTGCTGCGCGGCGAAGGGCTGGAAGGGCGCGAGGTTGTGATAGGCCGCACGCCGCTACTGGGGTCCGGGGTTCGCGTGCGCCCCTTGCGTGCCGAGGCCAGCGCTGATCCCGATCTGGTTGAATTGACCGATGCGAAACGGGCTGAACTGATCACTCATGTCGAGGCCAGCGAGGATATGCCCGAGGCCGAGAAAACACGCATGCTCGGCCAGTTGGAGGAGGCGAAAGTTCCGGCCTCGCTGGTGCGTCGCATTGAAAACCGGGCCGGGGGCTAAGCGCCATGATGCGCGACATCCCTAGCGCCGCCGGTGGTATCCTGAGCTATTTCACCCGGCACAGAACCGTGGCCAATCTGCTATTACTGGTGATGCTGGTTTTGGGCGCGGCGGCCATTCCGAATATGCGGGCACAGTTCTTTCCGGATGTGGTTCTGGAACGGGTCGACGTGAATGTCGAATGGGAAGGCGCCGGCCCCGAAGATGTCGACAATGGTATCGTCCAACTTCTCGAACCTGAATTGCTGGCCGTTGAAGGTGTGGCAAGCACCACGGCGACCTCTCGCGAGGGCTCTGCCAGAATCCGGCTGGAGTTCGAGCCGAACTGGGACATGTCCCGCGCCGTGGAAGAGGTGCGCACCGCCGTCGACAGCGTCACCAGCCTGCCCGAAGATGCCGAAGAACCCACGATCCGAAGGGGGGCTTGGCGCGATCGGGTGACAGATGTAGTCGTCACCGGCCCGGTTGATCCGGACCAGCTGGCCAAGTTCACCGATGAACTGATCAACCGCCTGTTTGCCGCTGGCGTGACCCGCACCACAATCCGCGGTCTCGCCGCCCCGCGTGTGGTGGTCGAGGTGCCGACCGCGCAGCTGATTGCCAATGATGTGGCTTTGGCCGACATCGCCTCGGCCATTTCGGCTGAGGTCAATGCCAGCCCTGCGGGGGATGTAACAGGTGCCAATGCACGCATCCGGACCGGTGCGGAAAAGCGCACTCCGGAAGAGATCGAGACCATCGCTCTGCGGACATTTGCGGACGGATCGAAACTGTTTGTCGGCGACGTGGCGCAGATCAGTGTCGAAGGGGTCAATCGCAACCGCAGCTACTTTGTAGACGAACACCCGGCCATGTCGATTCGGGTGGACCGGTCCAATCTGGGGGATGCCATCGCGATCCAGCACACGGTCGAGGACGTGGTGACCGAGATGCAGGCCAGCCTGCCCGAAGGTGTCTCGGTCGAAATGATCCGTACCCGCGCGCAGGCCATCACCGATCGTCTGGATATTCTGATCGACAATGGGCTGGTTGGTCTTGGCCTTGTCGTGTGTCTACTGTTCCTGTTCCTGAACGCGCGCATTGCTTTCTGGGTTGCAGCGGGTATTCCGGTTGCGATGTCGGCGGCGATTGCGTTGATGTATATCGGTGGTCTGTCGCTGAACATGGTGTCTCTGTTCGGTCTGATTATCACGCTGGGGATCGTGGTGGATGACGCCATCGTCGTGGGTGAACACGCCGATTTCCGCGCCCGGCGTCTGGGCGAGCCGCCAATCGTGGCCGCTGAACGCGCCGCCCGCCGCATGGCCATGCCGGTTTTTGCTGCCACGATCACCACCGTGATCGCCTTTTTTGGCCTGACCCTCGTAGGTGGCCGTTTCGGAGAGTTGATCCGTGATATCCCCTTTACGGTGATCGCGGTGCTGGCGGCCTCACTCATCGAATGCTTCCTGATCCTACCCAACCATATGTCCCACGCCATTGCGCATTCGGCCAAGGAACACTGGTATGACCTGCCCAACCGGGTGGTGAACCGGGGCTTTCGTTGGGTGCGGGACACCCTGTTTCGCCCGCTTATCGGCTGGGTCATCTGGGCGCGCTATGTCGTGGTTGCACTGATGCTGGTGATCCTGGCGACCCAGGCCGCCCTGTTCATTCGCGGCGATGTGAAATGGCGGTTTTTCAACGCGCCCGAACGCGGCTCGGTCACCGGCAATTTCATCATGGCCGAAGGGGCAACCCGTTCTGATACTCTCGCCATGATGCGCGAATTGCAGCGCGCCACCGAAGAGCTGGGCCAGATCTACGAGGACCGCCACGGGCGCAATCCTCTGGAATATGTTCTGGCCGAGGTTGGCGGCAGTGCAGGGTTCGGCTTATCCGCCGCCGAGGGCAAGGATGACGACCTTCTGGGCGGTATCTCGATCGAGCTGATAGACGCCGACCTGCGCCCCTATTCCAGCTTCGAATTTGTGGGTGAGTTGCAGGATTTCGTCCCCCGCCATCCCAAGGTTGAGCTGCTGAGCTTTCGGGGTTGGCGCTCGGGTCCCGGTGGGGATGCGATTGACGTGCAGTTCTATGGCGCGGATGTAGACACGCTGAAAACCGCCTCCGAAGCGCTGCAGACCGAACTGTCGAAATACCCTGAGGTCTCGGCGCTTGAGGACAATCTGGCCTATGACAAAGAGGAATACATCCTCGACCTGACGGCGCAGGGTCAGGCGCTGGGCTTCCGCATCGAAACACTGGGTCGGGTGCTGCGCAATCGGTTGAACGGGATCGAGGCCGCGACCTTCCCCGATGGTCCCCGCAGCGCCGAGATCAGGGTGGAACTGCCCGAGGGCGAGCTGACCGCAGATTTCCTGGAGCGCACCCTTATGCGCACGCCCGACGGGGTCTATGTCCCGCTGGCAGACATCGTCTCGGTCGAGCGCAAATCAGGCTTCTCGACCGTCCGACGCGAGAACGGGTTGCGGGTGATATCGGTGAATGGCGACATCTCCGAGGATGATCCCGCCCGCGCCGCCGAAATCGGGGGCGCAATGAGCGAAGAGATTCTGCCGCGCATTGCGGGTGAATATCAGGTCGACTGGCGCATGGCAGGCCTGAGCGAACAAGAGGACGAGTTCCTATCTGAAGCGCGTACCGGCCTGATCCTGTGCCTGACCGGTATCTATCTTGTTCTGGCCTGGGTGTTCGCCAGCTGGTCGCGACCTCTGGTGGTGATGTCGATCATTCCGTTCGGATTGGTGGGCGCAATCTGGGGGCACTACATCTGGGACGTGCCGCTGAGTATGTTCACCGTTGTCGGCCTGTTGGGCATGACAGGTATAATCGTCAACGACTCGATAGTCCTTGTGACCACCATTGATGGCTACCAGCAGGAGAGGGGGTTGGTGCCCTCGATAATCGAAGGTACAGCCGACCGGTTGCGACCTGTGATGCTGACCACACTGACGACGGTGCTGGGGCTGACGCCGCTGCTCTATGAAGGCTCGCAACAGGCGCAGTTCCTCAAGCCAACGGTGATCACGCTGGTCTATGGGCTGGGCTTCGGGATGCTGCTGGTGCTGGTTTTGGTGCCCGCGCTGCTGGCGATCCTGAACGATTTCGCGCGCCCAATGACTGCGATGCGCCGGGCGATCTATGCGCGGGACCGCATGGTGCAGGCCGCGCTGGGCGCGACGGCTTTGGCGTTGCTGTTCTGGTTTGCTTTGACGCTGATCTGGCCGATGGTCTCAGGTGTGCCAGCGGCCCCTCTGGCCGGTCTCTACGGAGGCGCGGAGGCCCCCGAGATTCTGCGCATGGGGCTAGGGGCGTTTGTGGCTGGCGCCATCCCCATCGTGATCCTGAGCGTGCTGCTGTCCGGGATGTTCTATGCCCGGTTCAAGAACCGGGTCGGGGCCTAACCTGCCTTCAGCGCAAGCTGCAACAGGCTGGCCACGCGGTTGCTCATCGGCAGATCGCCTTTAAGAATCTGTTCGATCGGAAACCATTGCGCGTCCAGCGCGTCATCCCCGGCCAAAGGCGTGCCCGATTGGTACCGACAGGCCACCCCGACCAGCAGATAGTGCGACAGAACCTGCCCATTCGCATCCCGCCGCAGCAGGTCCAGATTGTCCAGATAGTGCAGCGGTTCAGCCGTGACCGATGTTTCCTCTAGCAATTCCCGTTCTGCGGCCTGAAGGACGGTTTCACCCCATTCCACATGGCCGCCGGGAAACCCCCACAGGCCTCGATCCGGTTCCTTGCTGCGTTGCACTAGCAGAACGTTTTCCTGATGCAGGACAACGGCCAGCGCACCGATCTTGGGGGATTGCGTCATAGGGTCAGCCTGCAGAGCATCCCTGAATGTCCACAGCGTGGTTGGCGCCCAGAACCGTGATCCGAATCTCGGACCGATCCAGCGCAAAGGGTGCGCCCGAGGCGCTGATCACCTCGGACCTTGCGATCAGTGTATCGCCCTGCCGTTGCGTTTCGGGCTGCGAGGCCCAAAGGACAGGGTTCCCCGGCTCGATCACCGCAACCTCTTGCCCTCCGGCCGAGGGCATGGTCACCCGCGCTTCGATCTGCATACCGTCTGAGGTCGGGCTCAGGTGGCAGCTGGCCTTAGCCACTCGGGCTTCGCGGGCCGAATAAGGACGCTGTGCCAAAGCAGCCGCAATTGCGGGATTGCGCCCGGCACCTGTGTCGACCTTGTGGTCGAAATCCAGACGCTGCGGGATGCAGACGTCTTTGCAGACCCCCAGATCCATCTCGCCGCGCAGGCGCACAGGTTTGGCGGGGTTCTTGGGCGTAATCTCAACCGGCAGCACAAGTTGATCCTCGTACCCGATGGATTTCAGGCCGTTCTGGTCAAAAATCTCGGGCGCGGGCCAGGTGATGCGTACGTCGCCCACATTTCCGGACCCGCTCCAATCGAATTGCGGCGGGATTCCTGCGTCGCCCGGCGCGCGCCAATAGGTCTTCCACCCCTCTTTCAGGGTCAGGCGCAGCGCGCCCAGATAGGCCCCATTGGCCGTGCGCCCTCCGTCCAGAACATCCAGTGCAACAACCCCATCCAAACCCTGCGCCGAGGCAGGTGCGGACAGGCCCAGACAAGCGATCAGAAGGGCAACCGAGGATTTCATACGAGTCATCATACCCCATTACATGCGCTGTGCGGCCCTGAAATCCAAGTCACGTTCGGGTCACCCATGTGAAATCTGCTGAAATCAGCTTTGCTCCCTTGCCAATACCAGTGCCTCAGGGTCATTGTTGAAGGGTAACGAGCAAGAGAAACCTCGCATGGATCTGACCGGAAAACTGTTGATTGCGATGCCGGGAATGGGCGATCCGCGCTTTGATCACTCGGTCGTGTATATCTGCAGCTACGGCGACGATGGCGCGATGGGATTGATCATCAACAAACCCTCTGATCTGCGGTTCAAAACCCTGCTGGGGCAGCTCAACATCCCGTGCCGCATTCCCATCATAGGCGAGCGTCTGGTGCATTTCGGAGGCCCGGTCGAGATGTCGCGGGGCTTTGTTCTGCATAGCTCCGACTATGACGCCAACCTGCACTCGATGCAGATTACGGATGACTTCAGCATGACGGCCACGCTGGACGTGTTGGAGGATATGGCCGCAGGGCGTGGCCCGCTGAATGCGATGTTGACGCTGGGCTATTCCGGCTGGGGTCCCGGTCAACTGGAGGATGAGATCGCGATGAATGGCTGGCTGACAGCGGATGCATCGTCGGAATTGGTGTTCGATGTGCCCGATGACGACAAATGGGAAAAGGCCTTGGCGACGCTGGGTGTTGACCCGCTGACCCTATCGGCCAGCGCGGGGCGCGCCTAGTTAACTGTCGCGCGGCGCGGCGGCGCGGCGCAGACGGTCATTGATCGCAGCCCCCAGCCCATGATCGGGGATCGGAGAGACGGCGATCGGACGCCCTGTTTCATTCAAACTGTGCAGCGCGGCGAACAGATTGGCTGCTGCCTCGGTCAGGTTGCTTGTTTCAGACAGGTTCATGTCACAGGCGACCGGGCCGAATCCCAGCAAAACCTCGTCCCCCTGCACGGTTGCGGCATTCAGCCGGACCGGAGCATCCGGCGCGTAGTGCGATTGCAGCTGCCCCGGCGCGGTCAGTATATCCCCCGCTTTGTGCAGATGAAGGCGGGTGTTCAGGGCGGTCTCGATCTGTTCCAACGCAACACCACCTGGGCGCAGCAGGCTGGGCTCTCCGGCCAGTCCGACGATGGTGGATTCCAACCCGACACCACAGGGGCCGTCATCCAGAACGGCGGCGATCCGACCGCCCAAGCCCGCATGCACATGGGCCGCTGTCGTGGGGCTGATCTGACCCGAGGGATTGGCCGAGGGTGCCGCAACCGGCCCGTCAACCGCCGCCAGCAAAGCGCGCGCCGTCGGATGCGCAGGAACGCGCACCGCCAGAGTATCCAACCCTGCTGTGACCAGCGACGACACCCCGTGCCCGGGTTTGAGCGGCAGAACCAACGTCAAAGGGCCGGGCCAGAACGCATTCGCCAATTGCTCGGCCTGATCCGACCATTGCACAAATCGCTGTGCGGCCTCGACCGAGGCGACATGCGCGATCAGCGGATTGAAACTGGGTCGCCCCTTGGCCTCGTAAATCCCTGCGACGGCCTCACCGTCTCTGGCATCTCCTCCCAGGCCATAGACCGTCTCGGTCGGGAAGGCGACCAGAAGGCCCTGACGCAAAAGATCAGCCGCGCGGGCGATGCCGTTGGGGTCGGCTGTCAGCTCAAGGGTGGTGGGGATCATATCTGGTGACGCCGCGTTTTGGTTGCTTGCAACATGGGGAAGAGTAGGTAATCCCAATACGCAAAGATGCATACCGGCGCTGGTCGCAGATTCCAAGTGCGGCCGTGCCGACAGACCGCAAGGGAAGCCATGCCATACCGCGCCCCAGTTTCTGACTATGAATTCCTGTTCCGCCATGTGGTGGGTCTTGATCAGATCACGGCCACCGAGAGATTCGCTGATGCGACCCCCGATGTGGTCAGCGCGATCCTGACGGAAGCGGGAAAAATGTGCGAAGAGGTTCTTGCCCCGCTGCAACGCCCCGGTGATCTTGAACCGGCGCGTCTTGAAAATGGCGTCATTCGCACCTCACCCGGATATTCTGAGGGTTGGAAAGCCATCGCCGAAGGCGGCTGGATCGGGATGAGCGGTAGCCCCGACTATGGCGGCATGGGTCTGCCCATGGCCGTCACTTCGGCGGTCAATGAGATGATGGGAGCGGCCTGCCTGTCACTGCAGGTGGCCCCTTTGATGTCACAGGGACAGATCGAAGCGCTTGAGGCGCATGCCAGTGACGCGCTCAAGGCTCTGTACCTGCCCAAGCTGATGTCTGGCGCTTATTCAGGCACGATGAACCTGACCGAGCCGCAGGCTGGATCGGATGTAGGTGCCTTGACGACGCGGGCAGAACCCAATGGGGATGGCACCTATGCGGTCACCGGGCAGAAGATCTATATCTCGTGGGGCGACAATGATTTCTGCGAGAATATCTGCCATCTGGTTCTGGCCCGCCTGCCTGACGCGGTGCCGGGCACCAAGGGGATTTCGCTGTTTCTGGTGCCGAAATACCTGCCCGACGCACAGGGCAACCCCGGCGCGGCTAATGACCTGAGCGTCGTGTCACTGGAACACAAGTTGGGCCTCCATGGCTCTCCGACCTGTGTGATGCAGTATGACGGGGCCACGGGCTGGCTGGTCGGGCAGGAGCATGGCGGTATGGCGGCCATGTTCACCATGATGAACAACGCACGTCTGGGTGTTGGAGGTCAGGGCATCGGTGCGGCCGAGGGTGCGTATCAGCACGCGCTGGCCTACGCGATGGAGCGGAAACAGGGCAAGACGCCCTCGGGTACCATTATCGACCATGCGGATGTGCGCCGGATGCTGACCGAAATGCGGGCAGATGTGTTTGCGGCGCGGGCGATCATGCTGGCGAATGCTGCAGCGATTGATATGGCGCACGCGACCGGAGATGCCGACTGGGCCGCGCGGGCTGCTCTGCTGACCCCGATTGGCAAGGCCTTTGGCACACAAACCGGGATGCGCGTCGCCGAGACCGGTGTACAGGTTCATGGCGGCATGGGCTTCGTCGAAGAAACAGGGGCGGCGCAGTACTATCGCGATGTCCGCGTGACCGCGATCTATGAGGGCACCAACGGCATTCAGGCAATGGATCTGGTCGCCCGCAAGATGATGGACGGCGGAGACGCAGCCGCCAGCCTGCTGGATGAGATCGAAGATCACGCCGAACAGGCCCGTTCCAGCATGCCCGATCTCGCCGGTCCGGTCTGGGAGGCCACGGAATCCCTGCGCGAAGCGACCGAATGGATGGTGGCGCAGGACAATATGAATGCGCGCTTTGCCGGTGCGGCGGCTTATCTGCGCGCCTTTGCGCGGGTTTTGGGTGGGCACTACCATCTGGCCGCAGCCCTTGCCGACCCGGACGGCCCACGGGCGCGACTGGCGCGCTACTACATCAACGCCTTGCTGCCCGAATATCTCGGTCTGCTGGCGCAGGCGCAGAGCGGGGCGGATGACCTCTTTGCCCTCAGCGCCGAGGATCTGGGCGCGTGATGGACGGTATAGAGCCGTCGGGCATCAGATACCCCTGGCCCGATCCGCCCGCCCCCGGTGAAGCCATCGAGATAGCCGAGGGCGTCTTGTGGATGCGCCTGCCCCTGCCGATGGCGCTGGACCATGTGAATATCTATGCGTTGGATGACGGTGACGGGTGGACGGTGATTGATACCGGGATGTCATCGAATAAAACCCGCCGCATCTGGGCTGAGCTGATGTCGGGCCCTCTGGCTGGAAAACCCATTCGGCGCGCTGTTGTCACCCATCACCACCCCGACCACGTGGGCAATGCCGGCTGGTTTCAAACCGAACATGGGGTCGAACTGGTGACCAGCCGCACCGCATGGCTGTTTTCGCGCATGCTGACGCTGGATGTGCAGGAAAACTGGCCGCAGGAGACGCTGGATTTCTATCAAAGCGCCGGGATGGACCCTGCCTTTCTGGAAAAGCGCAAGGCCGATCGTCCGTTCAACTTTGCTGATACGGTCTATCCCATGCCGCTTGGCTTCACGCGGGTCAAACAGGGTGACGTGATCCGCATCGGTGGACGCGACTGGGACGTGCATATGGGCAATGGTCACGCGCCCGAACATGTAACACTCTGGAGCCGCGACGATCATCTGGTGCTGAGTGGCGATCAAATCCTCAGCTCGATCAGCCCCAATCTGGGGGTCTATGCGACCGAACCCATGGCCGATCCGGTCTCGGACTGGATCGAAGCCTGCGAGCGTCTGCAAAAGCTAGCCCGCCCGGACCATCTGGTTCTGGGAGGCCACAAGCTGCCCTTCACCGGTCTGCCGCTGCGCATGCGGCAACTGATCGAGAACCACCACGGCGCGCTGGATCGTCTGCTGGCCGATTTGGACCAACCCAAAGCCGCCGCCGAGTGCTTTGCCCCGCTATTCAAACGCACCATTCGCGAAGGCGAATACGGGCTGGCGCTGGTCGAAGCGGTTGCACATATGAACCATCTTCATCACAGTGGAACCGTGATCCGGACGCGACGCGCGGACGGGGCGTGGACGTTTCAGCGTAAAGGGTGATGAATGCAGGACAAGATCGAAACCTCGGCCGAGGCCGCCGAAGCGGATGCCTTGCCGCGGTGCTATGAAGTTCACGCGGATTCAGAATCCGAATCCGGCGCTCAACCCTTGCCGGGGCAGCTGCAAAAACCGGTTGAGACCAAAAGCGCTGCGCAATGGGCGTATGAACGCCTGATCCTCTATATCCAGAACTTCGAGAAAACGCTGGACGGCGATCACGAGGTTGCAATGGGCTTTACCGGCGGAGACGCGGGCGTGATGCGTATTCAGGGGATGGGCTATTTCGACCCCGATATCATCACCTTCTTCGGCTCGGACGGATCGGGTGCGCGCACGCAGCTGGTACAGCATGTCAGCCAGTTGAACGTGATGCTGCGCGCCTTGCCCAAATCGGTCGAGGACAAGCCCGCCAATCGCATCGGATTTCGTCTGGCCGCAGATCTCGAAGACAGCTGACTTGCAATTCACGCCTGCACACCCTTGAATGCGTGCGTCATTCAAGGGTTTTCGCATGTCCATTTTCTCAACCGTTACAAATGCCTATTCCGGGGCCTGGGCAAGACGCTGGGTCTTTATGCCTATCTATCTGGCGGTACGGCTGCTGCTGATCGCGCTGGTCGCGCCCGGCGTCGCTCTGGCGGTCAATCTGGCGGTTTCGCTGTCCAATCAGACCGCGCTGACGGATCAGGATATCGCGGCCTTCATCCTCTCACCCGCCGGGTTCATCGCGGCCATCGTGGTGCTAAGCCTGTTTCTATTGGCCGAGGTGTTTGTTTTCGCGGTCATGGCAACCTCTTTGAGGATGGGAGGGGCCGATCCGTGGCGCGCGGGCAGCGCGGCGATCGGTTTGGTCCTGTCGCGCCTGCCATCGCTGTTTGGCTTTGCGGCTCGGTTCATTCTGCGGGTTTTGCTGTTGGCGCTGCCATTTCTGGCGGTCGCCGCCTTGATCGCATGGTGGACGCTGACCGAATACGACATCAACTACTACCTGACCTTCCACCCACCCGCCTTTTTGGTGGCTGTGGCCCTGATCGGCGTGATGGCTTTGGCCATGGCGTGGGTGTTGATCCGCAAGCTGTCGGCCTGGGCGCTGTCGCTTCATCTGGTGCTGTTCGAAAACGTCCACCCGGCGCATGTGTTCAACATCAGCGCCTCCCGGATGGAGGGCAAACGCGGGCGCCTGAAGCTGGCTTTGGTCGCATGGCTGGCGATGCGCCTTGCAATTGCGGCGGCGATTGCATGGTTGGCCGGGCTTTTGTTTGGACTGGTGCCGTTGCAAGGCAGCAGTAACCTGAAATTGGCGCTGACCTATAGCCTTGCCATCGCAGGGCTGTGGTCTCTGGCCGGGCTGGTTCTGGCGGCTTCTGCGCTGGGCGCATTGGCGGTTCTGCTGGACAAGTTCTTTGAACCTCAGACGGATGAGCCGCCCCACCCCGAGCCGCGCCGCCTTCAAGCCCCATTGTTTGCGACAGTTGGTCTTGCTGTGGTTGCCCTTCTACTGGGCGGTTGGTTTGGTCACACCTTACTGGAACGGGTTCAGGCCCCGGATCATGCGGATGTTATCGGCCACCGGGGGGCTGCGGCGCTGCGGCCCGAAAACACTATGGCCTCGGTTCTGAAAGCGATCGAAGATGGTGCCGATTGGGTTGAGATCGACGTGCAGGAAACGGCTGACGATGTTGTCATCGTGGCCCATGACAGTGATTTCATGAAATTGGCCGGAGTGCCGACCAAGGTCTGGGACGCCACGATGGAGGATGTGGAAACCATCGACATAGGCAGCTGGTTTGGCCCTGAATATGCCGATCAACGCACTCCAACCCTGCGGGATGTGCTGGAGGCCGCCAAAGGCAAATCCAAAGTCATCATCGAACTGAAATACTATGGCCATGACGTCGATCTGGAAAACCGGGTCGCAGCGTTGGTCGAAGAGTTCGAAATGCAGGACGACATCGCCACCATGTCGCTGAAGTATCCGGCCGTGCAAAAGATGAAGGCGCTGCGCCCGGATTGGCGCGCGGGTGTGTTGGCGGCGACGGCGGTGGGCAATCTGGCGGGGCTTGAGGGCGATTTTGTTGCGGTGAACGCGGCAACCGTGTCCCCGGGTCTGATCCGCTCGGTCCACACGGCGGGTAAGGAGATCTATGTCTGGACGGTGAATGACCCGCTGCAGATGTCGGCGATGGCCTCGATGGGGGTAGACGGGCTGATCACGGACCGCCCGGCCATGGCACGCGAGGTTCTGCGCGTCCGCGCCGAGATGGGCCCGGCGGAACGCGTGCTGCTGTGGCTGGCCACCACCTTTGGCATGACCGTCGATACCGAGGCGATGCGCGATGACAGCCCGTAAACTGGCTTTGGGCCTGTTCTTGCTGGCCAGCCCCGCCATGGCTCAAGACCTGATGCGCGCGGTCGAGATGCCCTCGCACCGTGCCCTGATCGCACAACGCGGCGATGCCGATCTGATCCCGTTCGAAACTGACGGATGCTCGGGCGGGTTGTCGGCAAGCTGGCGCTGGGTGGCCGATACGTTCCCACAGATCGGTGAGTTGTATCAAGAACACCCGCCTTGGGAGTATTGCTGCGTGACCCATGACCGCGCCTATCACGACGCTGGTGGTGCGCAGACGGCCTCCGACAGCTATGACGCGCGCCTCGCCGCCGATCAGGCTTTGCAGGCCTGTGTCGAAACTCATGGCGAGACCTACGCGCAGGCCTACGCGGAACGCTATGACATGACGCCGGATCAGATCCGCTCGGTCCATTCGCTGACTTCGGATGCCCTCTACGGTGCGGTCCGATTCGGTGGCGGCCCGTGCAGCGGCCTTCCGTGGCGGTGGGGATTTGGCTATCCGGGGTGTTTTGTGTTGGGTGACAGGGCCCCTGCGCTGGAATGACGTGGTGACAGGCCCGCAAATTTCGATTATCCAGCGGATAAACACGCGAATTGGGAATCTGAGACTCATGGCTGAACACAAGCACGGCGAAATGGACATCACCGTTCAAACCAAAACCTTTGACGGCTTTATCAAGGCCACTGTCTGGTGCTGCATCGCTATCGCAATACTGGCGTTCCTGCTGGCGCTTTACGCGTCCTAAATCTTTCGGGGTCGATTTTGTTCAGAATTTTGATCGCCTGCCTGCTGGCGGCAACAGTGGCTGGCTGCGCGGTATCAAAACGCCCCCAGGCAGATCAGGCCGAGATCGTATCGCGGTCCTACCGTGATCCGGGGCCATCGACCCTGACGCTCTATACGATGATCAGCACGCGCACCGGATCGGGCGCGCACACTTCGTTGATGATCAGCGGCAGTGAGCGGGTGATCTTTGACCCTGCAGGTTCGTTCAGGGCGGATGTTGTTCCGATGCGAGATGATGTTCTCTATGGCATCACTCCGGCGGTTGAGCGTGCCTATCGCAGCTCTCATGCGCGCGAGACGCATTATGCCCGTATCCAGACCATTCAGGTGACGCCGCAACAGGCCGAGATCGCGCTGCAACTGGCCAAGCAGACGGGTCCGGTGGCCGGGGCCTATTGCGCGAATTCGACCTCGCGGCTGTTGCAGCAGGTTCCGGGGCTGGAGCAGATCGACGTGACATTCTTTCCGGTCAAACTGTCCGAGCAGTTCGCCGAATTGCCGGGGGTTGTCACCGAAGAGTATCGCGAGAATGACGATGCGGATCTGCAAAAAGGTCTGGCGGCCAACAATGCTACCCTGAACCAGCTGGATGCAGTTTCAACCCAGTAAATACAGCAGACCGTAAAGTGTGGCCGCGCCTGAAAAGATCGCGGCCAGTACGTTTTTGGTGAACACTCCAACAGACAGCGCCACCGCCGCAGCTGCCATTCGGGCCACGTCCGGCTGGCCTTCGGTCGCTGCTGGCCAGACGACCAGCGGCGCGATCAGCGCGGGCAGGATGGCCACGGCGGTGTAGCGCAGGTGGCGCAGCAGCCAGGGTGGCATCGGGCGGTCTCCGACAAAGCCGATGAACACAAAGCGCAGGGCAAAGCTGCCGATGGCCAGACCGATAATGACAGTCCACATGGTGGTGGGGTCGATCTGGGTCATGCGCGTGCCTTTCTGCGATCCAGGATCACCTCGGTCTGAGCGCCCGCGATCATGCCCGCGGTTCCGGCGATCAGCAGGCCCAGATTGAACGGCACGCTCACGGCCAGCAACGACACGACCAGCGCCACAAAGGCCGCGATCACATGGGGCAGCGTCCGCATCATCGGCCCCAGCATGGCCAGAAAGGTAATCGGCAGGGCGAAATCCAAAGCCCAGCTTTCGGGAATTCGAGTGCCCAGAACAGCGCCAAGATAGGTCGCCAGAATCCAGCAGGGCGTGATCGGTGTGACCGAGCCGACGAAATAGGCCATGCGCTGCGGCACGGTCATCCTTGGCTCTTTCTCGAACTGCACGATCGAGCAGGCATAGGATTGATCAACTGTCAGATAGGCGGCGCAGGCCCTCTGCCACATTGGGGCGGCCCCAAGATATGGCGTCAGCGAGGCCGAATACATCGCCACCCGCAAATTCACCGCAAGGGCCGAGGCCAGAACGATGGCTGTCGGCGCGTTCTCCTGCAGCAATTGCAATGCGGTGAATTGCGCGGCCCCCGCGAAAACCGTGGCCGAGAAGGCGACGACCTGAACGATATCCAGCCCGGCCTCGGTGGCGAATACCCCGAACAGCGTGCCAAAGGGGATTGCGACAAAAACGAAGGGTGTCCCGTCGCGAAACCCTTTCCAGAAGTATGACTTGGATGTGGCGTCTGCCATGGCTAAATCCTATGGTATTCACAGCAGCAGTAGCGGTCTTGGGAAGGGGTTGCAATTGGTGAGAGAATTGGATGTCTCGGACTACATTATCGCCCCCGATCCTGGCGCGACCCGTCTGACCCGCGCCGTCGAAGGCGTGGACCAGAATGGCGAAGTCAGCCAGATTTCGGTGGTCGAGGAGCGGCCGCTGACGATCTTCCTCAATTCCCAGGAAATCGTGACCGCGATGACCATCGGCGACTATCCCGAGTATCTGGCGCTGGGCTTCCTGCGCAATCAGGGCATGTTGCTGGTGGATGACCAGATCACGCGGGTCGACTATGACGATGACCTTGAAACCGTGGTGGTGCGGACGGCGCGCGAGACCTCGTATGAGGACAAGCTGAAGAAAAAGACCCGCACCAGCGGTTGCGCCGTTGGCACGGTTTTTGGGGACATGATGGAGGGGTTGGAGGACGTGCGCTTGCCGCAGGTGTCGGTCCGGACCTCGTGGCTCTATGATCTGGCGGCCAAGATCAACCGCACGCCGTCTTTGTACCTTGAGGCCGGTGCGATCCATGGCACGGTTCTGTGCCGTGAAAACCGACCGCTTGTGTATATGGAAGACGTAGGTCGCCATAACGCCGTCGACAAAATCGCCGGCTGGATGCTGTCCGAGAATGAGACGGCAGAGGACAAGATCCTTTACACCACGGGGCGGCTGACCTCGGAAATGGTGATCAAGACGGCGATGATGGGCATTCCGGTTCTGGCCTCCAGGTCCGGCTTCACCGCCTGGGGCGTCGAGATCGCGCGCGAGGTCGGCCTGACCCTGATCGGCCGCATGCGCGGGCAGCGCTTTGTGTGCCTGTCCGGCGAGGATCGCCTACTGCGCGACGTGGACCCGGCAAGTGTGGCGGTCGAGGATAAGAAACATCGCAGGAAGAGCGCGGGATGAGTGCGGTTTCTTATCTTCTTTTCATCCCACCTTTTGTCCTCTCAGTTGGGTTCCTTTGGCTCATGTTCCGCATCCATGGCAGATATGAAGATTGCAAGAAAAAACTGGTCGAAAGCGTGGGGGCACAGGATGGAAAAACGCTGGAGGCTTTGGGTTGGCAAAGTCGTAGATATGTTCGAGCTTGGGAAACGTTTGCGGTGTGGTTGCCGGGATGGCAATCTGTTGGACATGACTACCAGGGCCAAATGCAGGACCTTCAGCGCGTATTGATCCGAGGATTGCCTGACGCTTTAGAGTTACCCGAAGAGACGCGAATTTCGGCGCGTAGATTTCGGCGTTACTTTTGCGCCTTTTCTGTTGTTGGTGTCCTCGTAGTTTTTTTGCCAGCCTATCTTAGCTTGAGCAGCGATCTGGCTGAACGTACAGGGATATCGACAAGCGTGTGGTACATTCTGTTTGGCCTTTGCTCCTGCGCATTGGTTTTTCTTCCAGTAGAGAAGTTCAAAAAATGGCCAGCAATTGAGGATACTCTATGACCAAACCCCTCGGAGTGATCCTTGCAGGTGGCCTTGCGACCCGGATGGGCGGTGGCGACAAAGGGCTTTTGCGGATCGGCGGGCAGAGCTTGTTGTCTCATGTCATCGGCCGGCTCGGCCCGCAGGTGGATGACCTCGCGTTGAACGCCAACGGAGACACCGCGCGGTTTGCGGAATTGAATCTGCCCGTTCTGCCGGATTCGATTGAGGGGTTTGCAGGCCCCCTGGCCGGTGTTCTGGCCGGGCTGGATTGGGCGGCAGAGCAGGGGGCTGACAGTATCGTCACCGCCGCCGCAGACACGCCGTTCTTCCCGCGTGATCTGGTGGCGCGGCTGACCGAGGCGGCTCAGGGTCAAACGCACCCTTTGGTCCTTGCCACGACGTCCCGCACCGGGGACGAGGCTTTGAAGTCAGGCGGCAAACGGGTCAACCGACACCCGACATTCGGCCTCTGGCCTGTGGCGCTGCGCGATGATTTGCGCGCTGCTTTGCGCGATGGGCTGCGCAAGGTTGTGCTGTGGACCGACAAGCATGATGGGCGCGAGGCGCTGTTTCCTGCAGACCCGTTCGATCCGTTCTTCAATGTCAACACACCGGACGACCTTGCGCGCGCTGAAAAACTGTTGGACCAGGCATGAGGGTTTACGGCGTCACCGGCTGGAAGAACGCAGGCAAAACCGGGCTGATGGAGAGACTGGTCGCCGAGATCACCGGACGCGGCTACACCGTCTCGACCGTCAAACACGCGCATCATTCCTTTGACGTCGACCAGCCGGGCCGCGACAGTCATCGTCACAGAATGGCAGGCGCGAGCGAGGTTCTGCTTGCCTCGGGCCAACGCGTCGCCCTCATGCAGGAGCTGCGCGGCGCGCAGGAGCCTACGCTGGCCTCTCTGCTGGCGCGCCTCTCGCCTGTCGATCTGGTGTTGATCGAGGGCTATAAACGCGAACGCCACCCCAAGGTCGAAGCCTTCCGCGCCGAGCCGGGCAATGACCTGATTGCCCCGTCGGATAACACGATCCGCGCTGTGGCCAGTGATACTCCGCTGGAGTTGGACCGACCCGTGTTCGATCTGAACGATACGGCGTCCATCGCGGATTTCATCCTCTCCGAGGTCGGTTTGTGAGCCTTTTCGACAGCTTTGCGATGGTCGATTGGTCCGGTGGCAACGACACTGGACCGCGCCCTCGCAAAGATGCCATCTGGGCCTGCGTGGTGCGCGACGGCGCAGTGCAGGCGTTGGACTATCTCCGCAACCGGGTGGTTGCCGAGGAGTGGCTGCACAGTCTGATCGACACTGAACTGTCTGCAGGTCGTCGCCTGATTCTGGGGTTTGATTTCCCCTTCGGCTATCCTGCAGGCTTTGCCAAGGCGATCACCGGAACACATGATCCGCTTGCGCTGTGGGACTGGTTTGAAGATCGGATTGAGGACTCTCCGAGCTCCAACAACCGCTTTGACCTCGCCGGTCGGATCAATTCGGGCTTTGGCGGTAAAGGCCCGTTCTGGATGAATGGCCTGCGGCGCGACATCATTGGTCTGCCGCGCACGAAACAGGACTATTACAACCCCTTTCCGGATCGACGCGCGGTCGAAGATTTGGCCAAAGGCAGCTTTACCTGCTGGCAAATGGCCGGGGCGGGGGCCGTCGGTGGGCAGGTGATGATGGGCCTGCCCGTGTTGAACCGGCTACGCCACGCCTTCGCGGGCAAAATCGCCATTTGGCCCTTTCAGCCGCTGGACAAGCCGGTGGCGTTTGTCGAGATCTGGCCCTCGCTCAACCTTGGTGCAGCGCCGCCGGATCGGATCAAGGATGCGTGGCAGGTCGAACAGGTTGCCTTGACTCTGCCGCGGATGACGGATCAGGAATTGGACAGACAGTTGAACGTTTCAGCCTCAGAGGAGGGGTGGATCTTGGGTGTAGCGCAGGACAAACCGAACATATCGCCTCCGCCATTGCGAAACGATTGTTTTGCCTTGCCCGCCGGGGTGAACTGGACGCCCGTAGATGACGCGCTCGCGTTGCTGCGGGACCGGTTGCGCCCTGTCACTGGGGCCGAGGTTGTGCCGCTTGCGCAGTCGATGGGCCGCGTTCTGGCCGAGGACGTGGTAGCGCAGCGTTCGAACCCGCCGCAGCCCAACACGGCAGTGGACGGCTATGGGTTCGCAGGCCCCGTGGCCGAAGGCGCGCAGGTGATGCCGCTGACCGAAGGGCGCGCCGCGGCGGGTATTCCGTTCGATGGCACGGTGCCTGCTGGCCGCGCGTTGCGCATCCTGACCGGCGCGGCCCTGCCCGAAGGCGTGGACACGGTCATCTTGGAAGAGGACGTGACGGTTCAGGACGGCCACATAGCCTTTCACGGCCCGTTGAAACAGGGCGCAAATACGCGCCGTGCGGGTGAGGATATTGCAGCGGGTGAGGTGGCCCTGACAGCCGGTCGCAAGCTGACACCGGCCGACATGGCGCTTTTGTCGGCGGTCGGTATTTCCGAGGTGGCCGTGCGCAAACCTCTGCGCGTGGCCGTTCTGTCCACCGGAGATGAACTTATAGAGCCCGGCGAGACAGCTGGCATCGGGCAGATATATGACGCGAACCGGCCCATGCTTCTTTCTTTGATCAACCGCATGGGATTTGTGCCGGTCGACCTGGGGCGTGTTGCCGATGACCGCGAAACCCTGCGGGCGAGGTTGGATGAGGCCTCAACGCAGGCCGATGTGATCCTGACCAGTGGCGGCGCTTCGGCCGGGGATGAGGACCATGTCTCAGCCCTGCTGCGCGCGGCGGGCGCGATGCAGGAATGGCGGATCGCGCTCAAACCCGGTCGCCCTCTGGCGTTGGGCATGTGGTCGGGCACGCCGGTCTTTGGCCTGCCCGGCAACCCGGTGGCCGCAATGGTCTGTACCTTGATCTTCGCACGCCCGGCCTTGTGCCAGATGTCGGGGCAGGGATGGGCAGAACCGCAGGGATACGAAGTGCCTGCCGCGTTCGAGAAACGCAAGAAACCCGGCCGCCGCGAATATCTGCGCGCCCGTATACGCGATGGACGGGTCGAGGTTTTCCACTCGGAAGGTTCGGGCCGGATCAGCGGGCTAAGCTGGGCCGAGGGGCTGGTCGAGATCGAAGACGGCGCGCGCCACATTCAACCGGGTGATCCGGTACGCTTCATCCCTTACGGCAGTTTTGGGCTGTGACGGTCACGGTCTCCAAAGGCTTTAGCGAGGTTGAAAGGCCCCAAGCCGCAGCCCTGTTCTGGCAGGCCTTTGCGGCCAAGCTGCACAAGGTGATGGGCCCCGATGAAAAAGGGCTGGCCTTCTTTGAAACGGCCCTCGACCCGGAATTCGCGCTGGTTGCGCGCGACACCGATGGCCGGATGCTGGGCCTTGCGGGCTTCAAGACCAACAAAGGCGGCTTGGCGGGCGGCAGCCTGTCAGACCTCGCAAGCGTCTATGGCTGGTTTGGGGCGCTCTGGCGCGGAGTGGTTCTGAGCGTGTTGGAACGTGATCTGCAGCCCGGTGTGTTCCAGATGGACGGCATCTTTGTCGCGGCTGAGGCCCGAGGGCAGGGCATAGGCACAACGTTGCTTTCTGCCATCAAGGCCGAGGCGCAGCGCCGTGGTATGGCCGAGGTGCAACTGGATGTGATTGACACCAACCCCCGCGCACAGGCCCTATACGAACGCGAGGGGTTCAAACCCGTGGGTGTCGAGAAGACCGGCCCGTTCCGGCACCTGTTCGGCTTCAGCCGCGCCACCAAGATGCGCTGGCCTGTGCCTGCTACCTAGTCAAAGGTACCGGCTACACGTCCCAACAGCATGAAGGCCCGCGCGGTCCTTGTGTCGCCAAGGGCGGTCAGTTCCGCGTCGCTGGCATTGGCTTCGAATTCGACGATCATATTGTCGAACCGGCGCAGGAAATGGTGTGCGGCATCCCGGAAGATTGGGTCCTGTTTCATCCGCGCCGCCGTCAGCGCCAGCGACGAACGATCCCGAATCCCTCCCAAAGTCGCGACCGAGCGTCCACGTGCGCCCTGCGCAAACTGACGCCAGATTTCGGGGCGTGCCATATCGGGGCGGAGGTCATCCATATAGATGCCCTCTTGGCTGAGCAGGGTCAGAACATCCTGCGAGGCCTGCACCAGTTTGGAGGCTTTTCGATCCTTCAACGCCATCCGCAGCGCGGTGAACCCTTCGATATCTTTCTCGGTCTCGGGGAAGTTCAGCGCGCGGATGAAAGTATCGGTGGTCAGCGGCGGCGTGATCTCTTCGGCGGTGGTGCCAAGCGCCAGTGAGGTCTGACCGCCGGGCGCAGGTGGGTTGGCCTGCATGGGTTCACGTCGCTTGCTGGAGAAAGTGGCCAGAGCGTCCTCGGCCTTTTTCGTCACAGCGGCGATTTCGTCCAGCTTCCTGGACACTGTCGGCTCATACGAGCTGGCGGCGCGCTGTTGCTGAACGACATAGGCCTGACGGATCGCGTCAATCGCGGTTTGCAACCGGGCGCTTTCCTCGCGCATGACGCGGCTGGCGCGCATCGCCGTTGCGGCAACCCAGATCATGGCCACCGGAAGGAAAACCGCCAACAGGGTCACAATGAACCCGCCGCCTTGTGTCTGGTCGGGCAGCACAAGGAACAGGACCGAGACCACCAGCCAGATGACACTCAGCACCCCGGCGGCAATCTCGATCGAGGTTACAGACGGGCGCTGAGGGCGATCATAGATGCCCAGCGAAGTTGGCCGTTCGCTTTCCTGGTCAGGTTGTGGCCCCGACATGACAGACCCTCCGGGTCAGGCGAATTCGATGTTGAGAACTTCGTAAGAGCGGACACCACCGGGGGTGCGCACCTCGACACTGTCGCCTTCGTCCTTGCCGATCAGGGCACGGGCCATGGGCGATTTGATGTTCAGCAGGCCTTTTTCGATATTGGCCTCGTACTCACCCACGATCTGCCAGGTCTTTTCCTCGTCGGTGTCTTCATCGACCAGCGTGACCTTGGCGCCGAACTTGATCGCACCCGACAGTTTGGCCGGATCAATCACGTCAGCCAGCGACAGGATGCCTTCAAGCTCTTTGATGCGGCCTTCGATGAAGCCCTGCTTTTCCCGGGCCGAGTGGTATTCGGCGTTTTCCTTCAAATCGCCCAGTTCGCGGGCCGAAGCGATGGCTTCGATGATCGCCGGGCGCTCGACGGATTTGAGGTTTTTCAGCTCCGCCTCGAGCGCGGCATTGCCCGCGGGCGTCATTGGAATCTTTTCCATAATCTAGTTGTCCACGCATAAATTGAGCCGCCCCGCCGCGGGGAAAGCGTCGGGGCGAATGATGGGTCGTTCAATACCTGACCCAAATGGAGCGTGAATTGCAAGAGGCCAAGAGGACGTCACACGTCGATTTGCGACTTAACGCCGTTCCGCCGGGGCGGTTCGCGCCTGTGGCGGTGATCCGGGGGATTGTCTCTGCGCCACCGCTGGGACGGGGTGCAGAGCCACAACATCTCAATCATATTGTACCACCTCGAACTCGATCCCGTTGTCATCGTCGAAATAGAACCTTTTGCCCGGCTCATAGTCGGCGTGGTTATGCGGAGTGAAGCCTGCGGCGCGCACTTTGGCCTCGGTCGCTGCGATATCCTCGACCAGAACGCCCACATGGTTCAGGCCGCCGACCACGTCATAGCTGCTTTCGTTCGATGGCTCGGGGTGTTCGGGGCGGTAAAGGGCAAGATAGGTGTGTTTGGTGCCCACATGCACGGTATAGCCGCCCGCCATCGCGGCCCCTTCCCAGCGGATGTCCCAATCAAAAACCTCGTGCATCCAGGCGGCCGAGGCTTTGGGGTCATTGACGGTGAAATTGGTGTGTTCAAGCGTGGCCATCATGGCAGGTCCTTTCGTTTTTCTGGCTTGTCACGACTCAGCGTAATTTCTAAACCTAACTTTAGGTCAAGGTATTTTTTGCGAGGGTGAAATGGCAGCTTCCGAAGGTCTGGCAATTGGCGCTTTGGCGCGGCGTACCGGGTTGGCGGTGTCGGCGATCCGGTATTATGAGGCGCAGGGGTTGATCTCGCCCTGGCGCAATGCAGGCGGGCAGCGGCGGTATCAGCGGGCCGATATCAGGCGGTTGAGCTTTGTGATGATCGCCCAGCAATTCGGCCTGACCCTGCCCGAGATCCGTGAAGTGCTATCGGGCCTGCCCGGCAACCGAACCCCGACGCCGCAAGACTGGAAAGACATTAGCGTCACGTTGCGCACTCATCTGGACCAGCGAATCAATACGCTGACGCGATTGCGCGACAATCTGGACGGCTGCATCGGGTGTGGGTGCCTCAGCCTGCCGAAATGCGCCCTTTACAACCCTGATGACCGCGCCAAGTCACATGGTAGCGGTCCCAGATACCTTATGGGCGACTCGCCAAACGCGTGAAGTGTCGAATAGCGGCATAGTTACGCCGTGTTTCGATTGACCTGAGTCTTTCTCACCATGTAATCAGCCGGGAAACAAAATTGCGCGGACCGCACGAGAAAAGCGCCAATTCGGAAAGTTAGCTAAGGAGCCCGCGATGGCCGAGATTGAACGCGAAGCGATGGAATACGATGTGGTGATCGTGGGCGCTGGCCCTGCGGGCCTGTCGGCGGCCATTCGTCTGAAACAGCTGGATGCCGACCTGAATGTCGTGGTTCTGGAAAAGGGCTCGGAAGTGGGCGCGCATATTCTGTCGGGCGCGGTGCTGGACCCCTGCGGTCTGGATGCTCTGATCCCGGACTGGAAAGACAAAGGCGCACCGCTGAACACGCCGGTGAACGAAGATAACTTCTACATGCTGGGTGAGGCCGGAAAGCTGCGCATTCCTAATGCACCCATGCCGCCACTGATGAACAACCACGGCAACTACATCGTCTCGATGGGCAATGTCTGCCGTTGGATGGCCGAGCAAGCCGAAGAGCTGGGCGTGGAAATCTTCCCCGGCATGGCCTGCTCCGAGCTGGTCTACGGCGAAAACGGCGAAGTCAAAGGCGTGGTGGCCGGTGTCTTTGGTCTGGAAGCAGACGGCTC